>JAPLDP010000037.1 GCA_026391695.1 Bacteroidota bacterium | reverse complement strand
CAATGTTGGGATGAAGGTAATTCCCGTTTGGAAATGGCTCCTTACTGCATAAGTGTCTTTATGATAAGGAAAGAACCATTTCACTGTTCCACTGTTCCACCATTCCACCGTTCCACTGTTTCACCGCTTCACTGTTCCACCATTCCACTGTTCCACTGTTCCACTGTTCCACTGTTCCACTGTTCCACCAACATGCATCACGCCGAAGGCTCCAATTTTCAAAAATAGAAATATTTCTATTAATTTTGATGTGTGATTAAGATAAAAGTTTTTGTAAGCAGTGTACAAAGTGAGTTTGCCGAAGAACGTCAGTTTTTGTTTGATTATCTTACAACAGATGCGCTTTTAGGCAGGTTCCATTCCTGCGAATCCATTATTGGCAGAACCTATGTATCTCGCTGGTTATATCGAACGGTTAGGTACAGGAACAGGAGATATTATTCGTTTATGTGAGGAAAAAGGTTTGAAAGCGCCAGATTTCATCAGGAAGAAAACTTTAAAACAATCATTTGGCGCACTTTAAATGTTGCTGGAGAAGTTAGTAGGGAAGTTACCGGAGAAGTTACCGGAGAAGTTACCGGAGAAGTTACCGGAGAAGCTACCGGAGAAGCTACCGGAAAAGTTACCGGAGAAGCTACCGGAGAAGCTACCGGAGGAGTTACCGGAGGAGTTATCGGAGAAGTTGTTGAAGCAGTTAAAAGAATTGTGCTTGTTTTAGATGGAGAAAAGAAACGGATTGAGATACAAGAGGCTTTAGGATTGAAGCATCAGGAGAACTTTAGGGATAACTACCTGCTTCCATCATTGGAATCAGGCTACATTGAAATGACTATTCCTGAAACGCCAACACATCAAGAACAACGTTATCGTCTAACTGCTAATGGTATAGAATTAAAGAAGAAACTACGGAAATCCAAAAAGAAGAAATGAGTAAGGTCGGACAAATAGACATATCACCATATCACCTTCTCACTGTTCCACTTTTCCACTGTTCCACTGTTCCACCGTTCCACTACTCAATCTCCAGCACATCAAAATATTATTTACCCAAGTTGTTTTTAAATATTATGTAATTTTGACTTAAAAGAAGAATTTTCATAATGCGAGTTAAGGACACTATCGTCTCTTTCTTAAAAAGTAGCATCAATGGCTTTGATAGCGAGGCGCAGGTGTATTTGTTCGGCTCACGTGTGAATGACCAGTTAAGGGGTGGCGATATTGATGTGCTGATTCTTTCAAACACGAAGCTTCCACCGGCATTTGTAAGCCAATTACGCACCAATTTTTTCAAAAATTTCGGCTTTCAGAAATTGGATGTAGTAAATTATTTATTTACAGATAATACTACATTCAAATCAATCATACTCGAAAATGCTATTAGGCTTTAACCTGAAAATATGCCAAACGATAAGTTGTTAAAGGAATTATTATTGCAGAATATCGAAAAACTGCAAGTTGCTTTAGTTTCTTTTGAGTTATCACTCGAAAAATGTAAAAGACTTGATTTGAATAAGCCATTAAGCTTTGAGGAATCAGAAACCTTCGACTCCCTGTCATCCAAGTTTGGTCGCATATCGGATATTTACATTCAAAAAGTTCTTCGAACGATTTTTGAATTAATTCGTGAAGATGCCAGGCACATAGTTGATATGGCCAATAAAGCTGAAAAGCTTGAATTGATAGAAAATGCAGACTTTTTAATTTCCGTCCGCGATTTACGAATTGGTGGAACGGTGAAATAGTGGAACGGTGAAAAAGTGGAAAGGTGGAAAAGTGGAACGGTGGAAAGGTGGAATAGTGGAACGGTGGACGGAAATATATGGTTTAACCTTCTCAGAAATACGTACTTTTAGGGTAACGAATGTAATATGAATTACTCCGTGCTTTAGCACGGTGTCACGAAGACAACACCAAACCGGGCTTTAGCCCAAAACCTTGTTTACGATATGGCATATGTGAAAATCCGGATACATGCCCTTGTTTCGGGCTAAAGCCCAAGTTTTATGTAGCTTCCTGAAACCCCGGACACCCCGGACTGAAGTCCGGGGCCATTTAAATCGCGAATTCTAACACCAGGTACGCATTATTGTGATGACCCAAATTTATACAATTATGATGAATGAGCAGGTTATGAATGTCGACATCAACAGGATACAATATCTTTCCATTTTTGGAAGTATGATATTGCTGGCTTTTATTCTGGCATTAATACGTAATAAGAAAATCAAAGAAGAATATTCCCTTCTCTGGATTATTGCGGGAGTGATCTTCCTGTTTTTCGCCATCTGGCGTGATGCACTTGATTACCTTGCAAATCTGGCCGGTATTGCCTATGCCCCGGCCGCCATCTTCCTCGTTTTCTTCATAGCGATCTTCATTATCCTTGTCCAGTTTTCAATCATATTATCCAAACTTACAGAACAGAATAAGCGTCTCATTCAGGAAATAGGATTACTTAAAATGGAAATTGAACAGTTAAAAGAGAAATAGTCCTTATGAGAAAAATTTCCGTCAAATACATATGGGTCAACTTGCTCATTATCGCAGCAGCCGGTTTCATGATCTATTCAAATACCATTAAATCAGAATTTCATTTTGATGACCTCACAAGTATTATCATCCAGCCCAGGATCACAACATTCAAGACTTTTTCTGATGTCAACTACTGGGTGAGTATTTCTAACCGGCCTGTTTCTGAACTCACCTTTGCAGTGAATTATCATTTTGGTCATTTCAATGTTATAGGATATCACCTGGTTAATATTCTCCTGCATGTACTAAATGCCTGGCTGGTTTATCTGTTAATTCTGAAGTTATTGTCGTTCAGGAGATTAAGTGATGAGCGTATCACTAATAATAAATACATTATAGCATTATTCGCCGCTTTACTTTTTCTGGTTCATCCTATTCAGACGCAGGCAGTAAGTTATGTTGTTCAGCGTATGACATCCCTTTCGGCATTGTTTTACCTGACAGCGGTTTATTTATATATTCTGGGCCGGTTGGAATTTGTGGATAAGCAAAGGAAATTTAGAAGTCTCATATTAATTTTCCTGGCTTGTTTTTCGGGATTGCTTGGAGTTTTATCCAAACAGGATACTATCACATTTCCTGCTGCCTTTATTCTGGTGGACCTGTTTTTCATTCGTGACAAGAACGGGAAATTTTGCCGTAAGTATCTTATCACCATCATTTCCATTCTTTGTTTGTTGGTTCTTGCCATTTTCATTTCTGGTCATGTACCTACAGAAACCGATGCCATATCGCATAAAGATTATCTCCTGACCCAATTCAGGGTTATTGTCAAATATATCCAATTGGTTTTCCTTCCCGTCAGTCAGAACGTTGACTATGATTTCAAAATATCATCAGCGTTCTGGAACTTACCGGTTCTTGGAAGCTTTTTGTTGATACTTGCGTTAATTGCATTAAGTGTTATGCTCTACCGCAAAAAAAGACTGATATCCTTTGGGATTTTATGGTTTTTTCTGACCATGTCGGTATCGTCCTCGATATTTCCGATAAGGGATGTCATTTTTGAACACCGGTTATATTTACCTTTGATGGGATTCAGTATCGCAGTGATTTATATTCTTGTTTTTTTACTGATAGAGAAACGCAGGAGGCTGTTATTGATCCTGTTACCACTGATCATCCTGGTTTATGCTGCAGCCACGTACAAAAGAAATTATATCTGGAAGTCGGAATATGCTCTGTGGAAAGATGTGGTCACTAAATCTCCGCGTAAAGCCAGGCCATGGTGTAATCTTGGCTATGTAGTGTTGAATATGGACAGCCTGGAGCAGGCGAAGCGGTATTTTGAACAATCCCTTCAGGTCGACCCGCATTATCCGCTTGCGCTGAATAACCTTGGGCATACGTTACAAAGAAAGGGTGATTTTCAAACTGCGCTTAAGTACTTTCTGCAAGCCATTGAGCAAGCTCCAAATTATACCAATGCCCTCAACAATACCGGCTGCACGCTTATCGATCTGGACCGCGCGATGGAAGCTATATACTATTTCAACAGAGCCATAGCATCTAATCCTTCCTATGAACGTTCCTATTATAACATGTCACTTGCCTATATCGATTTAGGCGATATGAATAAAGCTGTCGATTACCTGCTCGATTATCTGAAACGTAAGCCAGATGATATAGAGGCATTGAACAACCTGGGAAAATGTTATTTCGACAGGGGCGATTATGTGGATGCTTTGCCAGTGTACCAAAAGGCACTTAAACGGGCACCGAATGATTTTGTCATCATCAATAACATGGGTAATGCCTATTATAAGTTGGGTAATCCTCAAAAAGCCATTGAATGTTATGAGAGGGCCTTAAAGATCAATCCAAAATATGAATCCGCACGGTTAAATTTGGCGAGATTCAATCAATCACCTTGAATATTATTCTATGTATTATGTAATTTATTATTAAATTCGCTGACACTTTATTGGCCTCACCCCCCGTCCCCCTCTCCTCCAGGAGAGGGGGTGAAAGGGGAGAGGTGATTGGGCTTATATAAATTGAGTTACATCTTATGACGCAGAGAATCCTTATTATGGTGCCGGCTTATAATGAAGCCGGATCGATTATGCAGGTGATTGATTCACTGAAGTCGAATAATGACGGGTGGGACATTCTGATCATCAATGATGCATCGAACGATGACACCAGTATGTTGGCAAAATCGACAGGGAGGGTGCAGGTCATTGATATTCCCTTCAATCTTGGAGTAGGCGGCTGTGTGCAGACAGGATTCAAATATGCCAGAAATTACAACTATGATATAGCCATTCAATTTGATGGTGATGGCCAACATAAAGCAGAAGAAATTCTTAAACTTTTATCATTAATCCAAAATGAAGGTGTTGATGTAGCTATAGGATCCCGTTTTCTGAAAAAGCATAGTGGCTACAAATCAACATGGTCGAGGAGACTGGGTATAAATATTTTTAAATGTCTTATTTTTTTTCTACTCAGGATAACCATAACAGACAGCACCTCAGGGTTCAGAGCATACAATAAAAGAGCAATAAATTTCCTTGCCGAGAACTACCCTGTTGACTATCCGGAGCCGGAAGCGATCATCCTTTTAGCCCGTAACGGGTTCTGCATCAAAGAAATACAGACTGAAATGTGTGCCAGACAGGGCGGCGTCTCTTCCATCACCTTTTTTAACAGCCCCTATTATATGACGAAGGTGATGCTGGGCATGGTTATGACGGCGATAAGGCCCAAAATAGTCAGCAGTCGGCAGTAGGTAGTCGGCATGGGATTCAATCCGCCTGAGGCGGATGGAATCCCAAATGGTTCAATCTCTGCAGATGATGGCGGTGGGATTCCATCCCCTGCGGGGATTGAATCCCATGCGGGGATGGAATCCCAAACGCGGCTAATCACCTTTGGTAGTTTGAGTCCCTTTGAATTTTGACCTTGGATGAAAACTTAAAATGGTTTCTCTCAGATATTCCCTGTCGAGATGAGTATATATCTCCGTAGTAGTTATCGAGGCGTGTCCCAGCATCTCCTGCACTGCCCGCAGGTCGGCACCACCCTCTACTAAATGGGTTGCAAAGGAGTGACGGAATGTATGCGGACTGATATTTTTCCTGATACCTGCTTTTTCAGCCAGTTCTTTTACGATCGCAAAGATCATGATACGCGACAGCTTTTTCCCGCGGCGATTGAGGAAGACAATATCCCTGCTGTCTTTGGAAACGTTAACATGGACACGAACAGCGTCGATGTATATGGTGATGAATTTGATGGCGGTATTACCTATGGGCACGAGCCGTTCTTTATCACCCTTTCCTGTGATCTTGATGAATCCTGGTTCAAAGTACAGGTTTGATAATTTCAGGTTAACCAGTTCCGATACCCGCAATCCGCATCCATAAAGTGTTTCAATGATGGCTTTGTTTCGCATCCCTTCAGGTGTGCTCAGATCAATCTCTTTGATGATCCGGTCGATCTCATCTGTCGATAATACATCAGGCAGTTTTCTTCCTATCCTAGGTGATTGGATCAGTTCAGTAGGATCATTCCTGATGATGTCCTCCAGCAGCAGATATTTATAAAATCCTCTGATGCCTGAAATAATTCGTCCCTGGGAACGGGAATTTAATCCCCGTTCATTAATGTAAACAAGGAAATCTTTCAAATGGTGCGGTTCAATTTGTGCAGGTGTAATATCCAGTTTTTTTTCTTCCATAAATTGAATCAGCTTATTGACATCATCGAGGTATGCCTCAATAGTATTGGTTGACAGGGATTTCTCCAGTTTGAGGAAAGAAATGAATCCGTTTATATAAGATTGCCATGTGCTCATACTGGTGATAAAATTAATAATTATTGTCATACCCGCCAGGCAAGCACTTGGGTGTAGTGGGAATAAATAATATTTAATTGACCTCACCCCCCGTCCCCCTCTCCTTCAAGAGAGGGGGTGAAGGGGGTGAGGTGGTTTGGTTCATACAAATTGATTGTGCCATGTAAAATGATTTACCGGACTAAATACGAAAAAATTTCAATACTATTCAATTTGCAGCACACCAAAATATTATTGGGTCTTCTCAAAAATGCGTACCTGGAATTAGAATTCGTGATATGAATTACCCCGAGCTAAAGCACGGGGTAATTCATATTACCTTCGTTACCCTAAAAGTACGCATTTCTGTGAAGACCAATATTATTTACCAAAATTTCCGTACGATATATTTTATTTACCAAAAATCCTATATCTTTGCACCCTCAAATTAAATAAACCGCACAAATGGCTAAAAAGTCGAAAGATGCACGGGTACAGGTAATTCTCGAGTGCACAGAACATAAGAAAAGCGGACTGCCGGGAACATCACGGTATGTCACAACAAAAAATAAGAAAAATACACCCGACAGGATGGAACTGATGAAGTATAACCCCTTCCTGAAGAAAATGACTGTTCATAAGGAGATAAAGTAGTCGGCGGTCGGCAGTCGGCAGTCGGCGGTCAGTAGTCAGCAGTCGGCAGTCAGCAGTCGGCAGTCGACTTTAAAAGTATAATGAGAGAAAATTTAATTATCAATTTTAAATGTATAGCATATGGCAAAGAAGGTTATCGCAACTCTGAGAACAACGACAAGCAAGGATTTCGCCAAGCTTATCCGAATGGTTCGTTCACCCAAGACAGGTGCATATTCCTTTAAGGAACAAATAGTTCCCAACGACCAGATTAAGGATTTCCTGGGTAAATGATATTCTTACACCGGTCGAATAATCCAAAAGCTTTTTCTCCCGCAGAAGAAGCTTTTTTCTTAAATTTATATATACAACACTTCACCAATCGCTATTCGCCAACCGCAAATCGACAATCGACAATCGACAATCTCTATGGGCCTGTTCTCCATCTTCTCAAAAGAAAAAAAGGAAAGTCTTAACAAAGGCATTGAAAAGACCAGGGAGAATGTATTTTCCAGGCTATCGAAAGCTATCATCGGTAAATCGAAGGTGGATGACGATGTGCTCGACAACCTGGAAGAAATCCTGATCACTTCCGATGTGGGTGTTGAAACGACCCTCCGCATCATTGAACGCATTCAGAAGAGAGTGGAACGCGACAAATTTGTCGGCACATCACAGTTAAACGATATCCTAAAGGAAGAAATTGCCGGTCTTCTGGCAGAAAACACCCTTGAACAGGCCTCTGATTTTATTATCCCTGAAATGGACACCCCCTATGTTATTCTTGTTGTCGGGGTGAATGGCGTTGGCAAGACCACCACTATCGGGAAACTGGCATACCAGTATAAACATGCAGGCTATTCGGTGATGCTCGGTGCTGCCGATACATTCAGAGCTGCCGCTATTGACCAGCTGAAGATATGGTCAGAGAGGGTAGGAGTGCCTATGGTCAGCCAGGATATGGGTGCCGACCCGGCATCTGTTGCTTTTGATACCCTGTCGTCAGCCAAAGCCAATAAAATTGATGTGGTCATCATCGATACAGCGGGGCGTCTTCATAATAAAGCTCACCTGATGAATGAACTGTCCAAGATTAAGCGGGTCATGACCAAAGTCATTCCTGATGCCCCCCATGAAGTTTTGCTGATACTGGATGCTTCCACCGGACAGAATGCCTATGAACAGGCACGGCAGTTCACCGATGCCACCGACGTCAACGCCCTGGCACTCACTAAACTTGATGGAACTGCCAAAGGTGGCGTGGTCATAGGTATATCCGACCAGTTTAAGGTGCCGGTAAAATATATTGGAATTGGCGAAAAATTGGAGGATATACAGGTCTTCAACAGGTTTGAGTTTGTCGACGCCCTATTCAGCTAAATACCCGCTGAAAGTCCAGAAATTGAAAAATCCTTTGCGTTCTCTGCGCCTCCTTTGCGTTCTTTGCGGTTAATATTTTTGAAAACTATTATCCGTATTAAGATTTATTAAGTTTCATTTCATTTAGAACCTTCTCCATTGCAAAAACTTCATCCCTGAATTTTGCAGCCTGAATAAAATCCAATTCTTTCACAGCGCTTTCCATAGCTTTTTTCGATTTGGAAATGGCTTTTTCAAGCTGTTCTCTGGTCATATACCTGATTACGGGATCGGCAGCCGCATCACCATATTCTTTTTCGAAGTAAGGTTTCGGGCTTTTGCTTTTGACATCGGCGATGGCTGTTTGTCCAAGTATCGATTCGATTGATTTGACGATCTGCTTTGGTGTGATATGATGCTCGCTATTATAGGCGAGTTGTTTTTCCCTGCGGCGGCCGGTTTCATCGATGGTCCTTTTCATCGATTCGGTGATGGTGTCGGCATACATGATGACCCTGCTGTTCAGGTTGCGTGCTGCCCGGCCTGCCGTTTGAGTGAGGGAACGCTCCGACCGGAGAAAACCCTCCTTGTCAGCATCGAGTATGGCTACCAACGATACTTCAGGCAGGTCAAGACCTTCACGCAGAAGGTTCACACCTACCAGCACATCAAACGTGCCCATCCTCAGGTCGCGCAGTATCTCCACCCGTTCCAGGGTGTCAACATCCGAATGGATGTAACGGCAGCGGATATCCAGCTTCAGAAGGTACTTTGTCAGCTCCTCGGCCATGCGCTTGGTCAGTGTAGTCACCAGAACACGTTCCTTATTACGGACCCTTTCATCAACCTCTTGCAGAAGGTCATCAATCTGGTTGAGGCTTGGCCTGACTTCAATTTCAGGATCCAGCAATCCCGTTGGCCTGATAAGCTGCTCGACAAGGATACCCTCGCATATCTTCAGCTCATAATCGGCAGGTGTCGCACTGACAAATATGACCTGGTTCATCATGGCCTCGAACTCAATGAATTTCAATGGTCTGTTGTCCATTGCCGACGGCAGCCTGAATCCATATTCCACCAGCGTCTGCTTCCTGCTGCGGTCACCGCCATACATGGCCCTCACCTGTGGTATGGTGACATGACTTTCATCAATGATCATAAGAAAATCATCCGGAAAATAATCCAAAAGACAGAATGGCCGTGATCCGGGTAAACGGCCATCGAAATACCTGGAGTAATTCTCAATGCCGGAACAATACCCCAGCTCACGCATCATTTCCATATCATAGGTTACCCTGTCCTCCAGACGCTTGGCTTCCATAGTTTTGCCATTCTCCCTGAAATATTCCACCTGCTTTATCAGATCCTGATGTATATCAAGCAAAGAACTTTTCATCTTATCCTGTGAGGTGATGAAAATATTGGCAGGGAATATGGCCTTGCTGTCGTGACTCTCCAGTACTTTGCCGCTGACAGGGTCAAATGTTTCAATGGCTTCTATCTCCTCACCAAAAAAGATCACGCGGAATGCGAAATCGGCATAAGCGGGGAATATATCCACAGTATCGCCTTTTACACGGAATTTTCCACGCCAGAATTCTACTTCAGTACGCGAATACAAACTGTTGACCAGAGCATGTAAAAGATTGTTGCGTCCGGTCGTATCGCCTACTTTTATGCGTATCACGTTGGAAGTAAAATCATCGGGGTTGCCGATGCCGTATATGCATGACACGGATGAGACAACAATAACATCCTGCCGGCCCGACAGCAAAGCAGAAGACGCACTCAGCCTGAGCTTTTCAATCTCATCATTTATGGACAGGTCTTTTTCAATATAGGTGTTGGTGACCGGTAGGTATGCTTCAGGCTGGTAGTAATCATAATAGGAAACGAAATATTCCACGGCATTTTCAGGGAAGAACTGCCTGAATTCACCGTAAAGCTGCGCAGCAAGGGTTTTATTATGGCTCAGGACAAGTGCAGGCCGCTGCACCTGCCCGATGACATTGGCAACGGTAAAGGTCTTCCCCGAACCTGTCACACCAAGAAGCGTCTGGTATTTGTCACCCCTGTTGAGTCCCTCCACAAGCTGCCTGATAGCTTCTGGCTGGTCGCCGGTAGGCATATATTCAGATGTAAGCCGGAATTTCATCCTGTCGTTATTTCAGAATTATTTTTGCAATCTCCGGATAGTGATCTGAAAATTTCACTCTGGGAATTTTCAGATCGCCGGCATCGAATTTTCTATCTATAAGAATATGGTCGATACGGCTCGGAAAAGGTAACGACCCGGCATAAGTGAATCCAAAACCTTTACCACCGGTAACAAAGACATCCTGTAAATTTTTGGCCAAGTGATGATAGGCATAAGATGTAGGTACATCATTGAAATCACCGCAAACGACAACAGGATAAGGACACTGGTCTATATGCCGGCGCAAATCCCTGGCTTGTATAGCCCGTTTCTGAAAGGCTTCTTTTAATTTCCATAGAATGCGGCGGGTTCGTTCCCTGACATTTTTGCTGCCATTGGTAGCAGGAGTAATATCAGACATGAATGCATAATCCTCGCTCCTGAAATGTATCGATTCGAGATGAACATTATAAAACCTGACAGTGTCATGCCCCGTAATGACAATATCACTGTAAATACAATATGCTTTTTCATTTGACCCCCGCAGAGTTCCTTTTCCTGTTATTGGGTATTTGCTCAGCGTGACCAGCGCAAAAGTTCTTTTCGGATTCGGTACATGGAAGTATTCATCAGAATAATAATACGGCGTGCGCAGTTTTATTCTTAGATCATCCAGTAACTTTTGTGATCCGGATGCAGAGGAGTAGAACTCCTGTAAATGAACAACATCACAGGCCTGATCCTGTAAAAATCCAATTATCCCATCTTGGTTTTTCATGTCGTTAAATCCCGACAGGCTCGAAAGATTATGCAGATTGTAGTTCAGCATCCTAAAGTGAAATGAAGCGGACTCGACATGTTGCCTTTTATGTAACTGTACGGTTACTTTTATTTGATTCCATCCGGTGAGTAGCGCAACAAGAGATAGAAAAACATACCATCTGAGTAATATTAACCATAGGATTACAAAAATGAGATTGGCAAGAGCCAGATATGGATAGGAGAGTCCAAACATAGCAAAAATCCACGTCTTATCAGGGCTTATATAAGCAGCCACATAGGATAAAATAAGTGCTAAAATGAATAGTAAATTAATAAACAGGAGGATGCGTATCAAAGGATGTATCTTATTCTTATTTGTCTTTACCTTATTCATTCATCCGGAAAAACGGTCAGAGGTCATTTTTTATTGCTGGCGCTGAATAGCAGTTCTTTTTCTTCTTTTGTGAGACTATCATAGCCTGACTTTGAAATTTTATCAAGTATGATGTCGATTTTTTTCTGTTTCTCGGCCCTGATGCGGTTATATTCATCATCATTCAAAGGGTGGCCGGTATTAACTTCTTTATACCGTGCATACCGGGGTTTGTCAAACCACGTGAAGAGATTTTTTATTCCGTACCAGTTTATTCCGGGGAAATTTTTCAATCCTCTCCGGTATAGCATAACCGACGAAAAGCCCCAGAGCGCTCCGCCAAGATGAGCAATATGACCGCCGGGATTTCCCCTGTTGATACTTAAAAGATCGATAATGACCAGGACTATGGCCAGGTACTTGAGCTTTATTCTGCCCAGTAAAAGAAGGTATACCTTGTAATTCGGAGCATATGTCGCAATGGCAACAAGGATAGCCAGAACAGAGGCAGAGGCGCCAAGAGCGACCGACATTCTCACATCTTCACTGAAGACCGGGAAAATGTTGTAGGAAACAATGAAAAACAAGGCACCGGCCAGTCCACCCCAGATGTAAGTGTTCACAAGCTTCCGGTCGTCAAGGAATTCGGTAAAGATCCGGCCTCCGAAATAGAGAACCATCATGTTAAACAAAATATGAAAGAAACTCTCCTGCGTGAACATATAGGTGACGATGGTCCATGGCCTGGCCAGCAAGAGATGAAGATCGGAAGGCACCGCAAGCCAAAAGGTCACTTTTGACGCTCCCGCTATATCGGTTAATGTGACATCCATCGTGAATAACCAATAGAATAGATTGATTATGTTGATAATCAGAAAAATGACGATATTGATCAGGATCAGAAGCGACAGAGCCGACTTACTCCTGAAAAAAGATTTAATGCCGCTTAAGGGAGATTGATAGTATTCCATAATCAGTAAGTGCCTCTTCGGGGTCGTTTATTCCAGTATTTCATCATGGCAAAACCAAAGATCATTCCGCCCAGATGGGCAAAGTGTGCGACATTGTCACCGGGATTATTGGCAATGCCCATATATAGTTCAATGCCACCATACAGCATGACAAAATACTTTGCCTTGATGGGGATGGCAAAATAGATATATAACAGTGAATTTGGAAACATCAGGCCAAAAGCCATCAGGATGCCAAAAATAGCACCTGATGCCCCCACAGTAGGAATATCCATCCTGAATTTTAATAGGTCATTGATATATCCTAATGAATCCTGTATGTATTTTGGATCTGTTGGTGTCCGGATCCATTCAGTGACGAATCCTGAAAGCTGGTCAGCGTAAAACGGGAAGTTATCTTTGACTATCGCCGTGAACTGTTCCGGTGAAGGGCTTGAAGCGTAAAGATCCACCGCTGTCTGGAGAGAAGAAAATTTCCACCATAGTATCAGCATCTGGATCAGTGCTGCACCAATACCTGTGACCAGGTAAAAGGTCAGAAACCGCTTCGGACCCCAGACATTCTCAAGCACATTGCCAAACATCCACAAGGCAAACATATTGAAGAATATGTGCCCCAGACCACCATGCATGAACATATAAGTGATAAACTGTAAGGGATTAAATTTTTCCGACAGTACATAGTGTAGCCCGAGAAAATCTGTCAGATCAACATTAAAAGTACGGCCCACAGCAAAGGTTCCCAGAAAAAAGAGGACATTAATGATAAGAAGATTTTTTACCACTAATGGTAGAACATTGAATCCGCCTGGCCGATATTGTCCGTTGTTCATTATTAGTGCTGATTAGATTTTTTTCAACCGTTTTTCCATTTCTTCCATGCTCACAATAAGAAAAGTAGGCAACCCGTCAGGTGTAATGTCAGGTGTTGAACAGGAGAACAATTTGTCGATAAGATTGTTCATCTCTTCTTGGGTAAGCCTGCGCCCTGACCCTATCGAAGCTTGCTTCGCCATCGACCGTGCCACATGCGTCTTCTTATCCATGGCAATATCTGTCTGCCTGTTCTTATAATTTTCAATGAGATTTTCCAGAAATGCATTGGTGTCTTTAATTTCCAATCCTGCCGGTACTCCCTCGACAATAAATGTATTTTTGCCGAATTCATTGATGTCAAATCCCAGTATCCTGATCTCTGTTAATATCTCTTTGATGACTTCGGTATCGATGGGGGAAAATTTGACTGTCTGGGGATAGAGGAGCTGCTGTGATGCGCCCTGGTTCAGATTTAACCACTGCATGAACTGTTCATACAGAATACGCTGATGAGCCGCTTTCTGATCCACGACCAGTAATCCGGATTTGATAATTGTCACGATGTAAGTGTTGCTGATCTGGAAAATGATTTTCCCGGCAATGGTATCGTCTTCTTCACTCCAGTCATGTTCAATGATTTTTTGAGCCTGAGCGTCGCCTCCCGGTTTCTCCTCACTCTTCGCTCTTCGCTCTTCGCCTGTCTGCTCTTCAAAGGGATTATAATCCGGATTTACCGTAATCTTCGGCTGTACAACAGGTCTGTCAGAAGAGAATGGTTCAAACCGGATGCTCTGCTCAACATCGAAATCAATGGATGGTGTCAGGCTGTGAATACCCAAAGCCTTTTTTACTGCGGAACGAAGCACGGCATAAATGATTTGCTGGTTTTGGAAATTTATTTCAGTTTTGGTGGGATGGATATTCACATCTATTGTCGCCGGATCAACGTCAAAACTGATGAAATAGGCAGGAAAGGAATTTTTCGCAATCACCTCCTCGAAGGCACTTTCAATGGCATGATGCAAATAGCCATGCCGGATAAATCGCTTATTGACAAAGAAATATTGTTCACCTCTGGTTTTCCTGGCAAATTGTGGTTTACCGATGAATCCCCGGATGGAAATGATATCGGTTTTTTCTTCTACAGGCACCAGGCGCTCACTGTATTGATTTCCCATAATACCTGCAATCCGTCCTTTAGGATGTGTTTTATCCAGTTGGAAGACTAATTGGTTATTATGGTGCAGTGTAAATGCAATATCCGGGTGGATAAGGGCAACACGCTGGAATTCTTCAATAATATGCCGCATTTCGGCTGGATCCGATTTCAGGAAGTTACGCCTGGCCGGTACATTGAAGAAGAGGTTTTTGACGGCTATGGAAGTGCCGTTCTGACATGAACAAGGGTATTGGTTTTTAACCTTTGACCCCTCAATTTCAATACATGTTCCAAGGTCATCTTCCACACGCTTGGTTTTTAATTCTACTTGGGCAACAGCCGCAACGGATGCCAGCGCTTCTCCGCGAAATCCAAGTGTACGTACAGACATGAGATCCTTTGCATTCGATATTTTCGACGTGGAATGCCGCTCGAAACTCAGCCGGGCATCGGTCTCACTCATGCCACAACCATCATCAATGACTTCTAATAATATCTTTCCGGAAGATTTGACGATAACATTTACTCTGGAGGCGCCGGCATCAATGGAATTCTCCATCAGCTCCTTAATGGCTGATGCCGGCCGCTGAATGACCTCCCCTGCAGCTATCTGGTTAGCAACCGAATCAGGTAATAAATGTATGATATCCGGCATACGCGTTTATATTCCAAATCCCTAACTCCAAAATCACCCCCAAACCATTATTGATCATTGTCTAAGCTTCTTACGTGAAAAAAATAAAATATATCAAAACAGCGAGAATCACGAGGAAAATGACCAGGCGCTGCATGTCGGACCTTTTTTTTGATCTGCGGCCCTCATTGTGCCACCTTCTGCGGATCTCATCACGCATGCCTGCCTCCCTGTTGCTCATGCCTCCCGCCATCATTTTCCGCTTGCGCTGCTCCATCTCGTCTTTCTCCGCATCATAGTACCTTGTCTTAAATTCAAATTGTTTTGGCTTTGGCGTTTTGAAGAAGAAAAATTTCATTTCGCATTGTTTTGTACAAAAGTATCCATAATTTTTCAAATACTCCGGAATTTATAGCCCGGACTTATTAGTACATTTGCAAAAGATGTTCAATACTTCAAATGACATGACTGTGAATAACTCGCTAAAGGATTCTCCCGAAAAGCTTATCGTCGTTGGCGACAGGGTTCTCATCAGGCCGGTGCAATTGTCAGATAAATCCAAGGGTGGGCTTTTCCTCCCTCCGGGCTATAAGGAAAAAGAAGAGATACATACGGGTTATGTGATTAAGGTCGGTCCTGGCTATCCAATACCAACTGGTGAAGATATAGATGAACCGTGGAAAAAAGCCGGCGAGAAGATAAAATATATCCCACTGCAGGCAAAAGTGGGAGATAAGGCTATCTTTCTGCAGAAAGGCGCAATAGAGATCGTTTATAACGAGGAAAAATATTTTCTTGTGCCGCAATATTCAATTCTTCTGCTCGAACGGGATGAGGAGTTGTTTGAATAGTTGAAAAGGGATGTCATCCCTTTTATCATGCATTCCGGGCAAAAACAGGAAACCTTGTACTGACAAAATAAAAGCTCCCGAAAAGAATACCATTATAAAACAGACTTCCGGCAACTTCGTTCAGGAAAAAGGAAATGCCATTATTTCCATTATTGAAAAAGGCCAGCCCTGCTATGTAACTTTGTATAAGGCCCTGGAAAGTCTGCGGATATAGGGGACTGCCTATCCATGCACCAAAGTTTGTGATCAGGAAGAACAGTACCGAAGATCCTAATGAAGCCGCTAAGACTGTGCTGAGTGTGATCTTCCTGCTCAGAATGAAACCTATCATGACAATGAAAGCAAAACTGACATAAACAGGTACCATGGTCCCATGAAAACCTATTATGGCATCGCTTAGGAACATCGCTGCCAGAGGAACAACAAACGACAGATATTTTTTCCCAAGATAAGTACCTCCAAATAAAGCTATGGCTGCAATAGGAGTGAAGTTTGGCCAGTGAGGGATAAGACGGGCTATAGCTGCAAGAAGTATAACAGCTATGATATAAAAAAACCGGGGAGTGAATAATTTAGTATTCATGATAAAAGATATTTGTTTGGAACACCTGACAAAGTTAACATTTCATTTGAAAAACCGGTGAATGGTTATTAAAATTTAATGAACAGGTACAGGCTTATAATTTTGTTAAATTTGAAGCCCTCCAAATAGTAGGAATATATGAAGAAAAAATATTTTGTCCTGATATATTTTTTAATCATGCTCACAATATCATGCTCTCACAGGGAGAGATCTGACCTGATCATTTTCAATGCCCATGTCTGTACCTTGGATGATAAAGCACCTTTTGCAGAAAGCTTCGCAGTGATAAATGGCAAAATCGCCGCTTCCGGTTCAAACAAAGAAATCCTGAAGAAGTTCACATCGGATCAAATGATAGATGCAAAAGAAAAATATATTTTCCCGGGCTTCATCGACGGTCACTGCCATTTTTATGGGTATGGCATTGATGTTCTTACCATGACTAACCTTCGGGGTACCGGTTCTTTTCAGGAAATCCTGGATATACTGAAAAAACACCACCAGAATTCAACCGGCGGATGGATTCGCGGAAGAGGATGGGATCAGAATGTCTGGACAGTAAAACAATTCCCTGATAAAACCGGACTCGACAGTGTCTTTCCAAACATACCTGTACTGATAACCCGTGTTGATGGACATGCCGCCCTGGCAAACAGCGAAGCCCTGAAAAGAGCCGGTATAATCCCTGATACGAGGGTCAATGACGGAACAGTAGAGATTTTAAATGGACAACTGACCGGCATACTTACCGATAATGCCATTGACCTGGTCACAAAAGTAATACCTGAAACTAACCGTCAGACGGAAATTGATGCATTGAAAACTGCTCAAAATGATTGTTTTAAATATGGACTGACCATGGTCGCTGATGCCGGCTTGTCGAATCGTGTAATAAACCTTATCGATTCACTTCAGCAAGCCGGAATCGTTAAAATGCGCATCGATGCCATGATGGAACCATCAGATGAGAATGTCGCCCAATTTATGGATAAAGGTGTATATAAGACTGAGCGGCTTCGCGTGGGTTCTGTCAAATTGTATGCCGACGGAGCTCTGGGTTCCCGCGGTGCAGTCCTCCTGGAACCGTATTCTGACCAGCCTGATAGTCATGGACTGATGATAGAGTCACCGGCCTATTATAAAACGATGTGTGAGAAAGCATATGCAGCAAATTACCAGGTCAATACTCATGCCATCGGCGATTCCGGAGTGAGATGCATGCTCCATGTCTATGCGGATATCCTTATGGGTCCTAATGACCGCCGTTGGCGCATTGAACATGCCCAGGTGGTCAAAAAGGAAGATTTCAAGCTGTTTGGCCAGTATCATATCATCCCTTCAATTCAGGCCACTCATGCTACATCCGACATGTACTGGGCTGAGGATCGTCTCGGCAAAGATAGGATTAAAGGTGCGTACGCCTATCATGATCTGCTGGCACAAAATGGTTGGCTGGTGAATGGCACGGATTTCCCGGTAGAGAATATTAATCCGCTGTTTACTTTCTATGCCGCTGTGACCAGAAAAGACCTCAAAGGATACCCACCGGGTGGATTCCAGCCTGAAAATGCCCTGACACGCGAAGAAGCCCTGAAATCAATGACCATCTGGGCTGCGAAAGGTAGCTTCATGGAAAATGAAACAGGAAGCATCATAGAGGGAAAATGTGCCGATTTTGTTATCCTGGATAAAGACATCATGACAATACCCGAGGCAGAAATCCCTTCGGTCAGGGTCATTAAAACCTTCGTCAATGGTGAGCTTGTTTTTGATGAAGGCTGGGAGAAATAGTTTTTAACCGGAAATGACAGGCATCGCGCTGTCTATCCTTTATCACAGGTCATTATACAGGTAATTTACTCCGAACATGGTCATCATCTCCTCAAATCGCATCCATTTATCTTCACCATATTTGAGTAAGCTTGTCCTTATCTTTTCAATCGGTTTGGGATGGGTCAGATCTGTTGCTGACTTGGAAAAGAATTTATCTGCATAGCAGACAATCTTTTCTTCGACTGTCACCGGAAGCATGTTTCGATGGGGGAGAGGCAGGTCGTTTTTCAGAATATCCTGTTTGGAGATACCCACCCCGATATGCCGCTCACATACCGGTGCAATCTTTTTTAATCCTTCTTTTTCAAGTATCTCCCTGCCAAGAAAACCATGGGCTATATATGGGTAGGTTCCGCGACAGCCAATATCCGGAGCGTCGGTCATAAAGATTCCAATATCATGCAATAATGCAGAACTGCGGATCACTTCATGATCAGGATTCATGTGGGCGTTCATTTCCGCTATCAGCAAAGCTGCTTCCATCACCCTGATGCTGTGAATATAAAGATATTTCCGGGCTTCTGAACCCTCCGGATAGTATTTATCAAAAATTTCAAAAGATGTCATCCGAAATATCCTTTGTGTTGTCGGTGATTTACAATTAATGAATTATTATCAGAGCTGTTTTTCGATCCACATCATCACATCATGGTAGACATCTTCTTTATTGAGTTCATTCAACATTTCATGCCTGCCGTCAGAATATATTTTTAGTGTAAGATTTATTAATCCGGCCTGACTGTATAAATCTCTGACTTTAAGTACTCCTTTTGTAAAGTCCCCGACAGGATCCGATGCACCTGACAGGATAAAAACCGGAAGATCCTTAGGTATCCGGCTGATATTTTTTCTTTTAATGATCTCCCTCATACCATAAAATAATCCAGAATAAAACGCAGATGTAGACGGATATCCGCATAAATTATCATGGACATAACGCCTTACCGATTCCTTATCGCAGCTGAGCCAGTCAAAATCTGTCTCCGACGGTTTGAAATGCCGGTTAAATTGTTTGTAAGCCAGATAATTTATTAAATAGTCCCGGTGGTGCTTGCCACAGAGTACTCTTGTCACCGCAGCCAGACCAGTGCCCAACAGGGTAAGAATTTTTGGAGAATAGTTTGTACCGGATAATATTAAACCATCGATTTTATCCTGATTCGAGAAAATATAGTACCTCGACAACAGGCTTCCCATACTGTGTCCGAAAAGGAAAACAGGAATATCGGGATTTTCTTTCTTGATGATTGCGGCCAGGGTATGCATATTTTCAATAACCTGTGACCAACCTTTTTTACCTTCAAAATATCCAAGTTCCTCAGGTTTTCGTGCCGTCCTGCCATGTCCGGGATGATCATTGGCATATACGATATATCCATTCCTGACCAGGAATTCCGCAAACGACGCATATCGGCCGGCATGTTCCATCATTCCATGGGAAATCTGAATAATAGCCCGCGGAGCGCCTGCTGTAACAATATGCCATTTATAGCAGTATATATCCAGCCCGGTGTGATCTTTGAAAGTAAACGTCAATTGATTTACCAACGGAATATGATATTGACCTTGATATTGCAAAAATACGGAATCAATACAGAAAATGAATCATTCGTAACTTGTAAAAAAAATTGTATATTTGCACTCAATAGGACCTGTAGCTTAATTGGATAGAGCATCTGACTACGGATCAGAAGGTTGGGGGTTCGACTCCCTCCAGGTTCACTCCACTCACAAATCTCTCACCGCTCTGAGAAAGCGCGCATTTCAACCCCTTACCACATAAGGGATTCTGAAATACAATTCTTAAAGTTTATTGCCATTTTGCTTCACAAAAACGTCACGGGATTTTATGCCACGGATAAAAATCATAATCAGAGAGGATTACAAAAAAAGGTATGGATATCCACCTGCATTACAGAAACCTGTCTGTTGGCTGCTGCATTTATTTTCAGTTAAATACAGTGTCAGTCATGGTTTATGAGAGTTTTTTGAGGGTTAGGTTTATCAATTTTTTTATAGTATATTTGTACTTTGAAATTGTAAAATAAAAAATCGTCAAATGTCAAACGAAAACTTAACCAAGAACCAAGAGTTTGTGAATAAAAACCTTGAAAAACTTCTAAATCTTTACAAAAACAAATATATTCTTGTGTATAAGCAAGAAGTTGTCGGGTCATTTGATACTTATGAAGTGGCTGCTGAAGAAGGTATTAAAGCATATGGGATTGATGGTAGTTTCCTTGTTCACTATGTAACCGAAACCAATCCGGTAAACTTTATTTCAGCCGCTATATTATGATAAATACCTTTCATTTTGGTGGACTTCAACAAGTCGAGAAGGATGGTAAAAAAGTCCTTAGGCCATTACCGCCACATGTTATTTTACAGAATGGAGGCCCGATAATTCCAGTTATAATTACACATCCAAAGTCGGTTGCCGATCAACTCATTATAGATGGAAAGCCAGTTCCGGCAATACAAGTCCGTGCATTGATTGATACTGGTGCTTTTGGCTGTGTAATTACTCCAGATATTGCTCAGCAACTTAATCTTGTTCAAACAGGATTTCAAAAAGTCACATCAGTAAACAATGAGGAAAGTCAACCGGCTTATTTTGCCAGATTGCAATTTAACTGGGGTAAAGGAAAGGATGTCCAGGTTGTATGCTGTCCACTTAAGGGACCTTTTGATGTCTTAATAGGGCGGGATATTTTAATCCACTGGAATTTTATTTATAATGGTAAGGATGGCTTTATCATAATTTGCGATTAAGCAGTTACTGTCGTCTTTTAAGGTTGTAGCTAACTTTTGAGCAATGTAAGCTGGTTTGAAGATGATACCTCCGATTTAGCGCAGGAAGAAGAAAAAACCTGACAGGAATTTGAATCAAAATATGACCGGGTACAATTAATAGAGCAACTTAAAGAGATAATCAAAGACAAGAGTACGATCATTGCTCAATCAAAAAATTTGAACATCTCGAAAAGGAATTAAATAAATGCCATTAGCAAATTTCAGAGCCACGCTAAAGGAGTGCTTAGAATGACCTATTTATTCATTTAAAAATAATATCATGGACTTCAAAGACCAATTAAAACAATTAGCCGACCGTGTTGAAAAACTCAGAGATCTTACCTTTACTGAAGAAGCTACAAAAAATGCATTCATTATGCCATTTATTCAGGCATTAGGATATGATGTTTTCAATCCCCAGGAAGTTATACCTGAATTTATCTCGGATATTGGAATTAAAAAAGGAGAAAAGGTTGATTATGCCATTATGAGTGGAGGTCACCCCATTATTCTTATCGAATGTAAATATTGGAAAGATGAATTGGATGTGCATAATACCCAATTACTCCGGTATTTTAATGTAACCAGGGCAAAATTTGCCATACTGACTAATGGTATCATCTACCGCTTCTATACTGATTTAGATCAATCAAATATGATGGATGAAAAGCCATTCCTTGATATTAATATTTTAGAAATCAAAGATTCTCAAGTCGAGGAACTGAAGAAATTCCATAAATCATATTTTAACATTGATAATATTGTCAATACAGCAAGCTTTCTCAAATATTCAAATGAGATAAAAAATTTACTTACCAATGAATTCAGGCAACCATCCGAACAATTTATAAGGTATATGATTGCTAAGGTTTATGATGGGAAGGCAACCACAAAGGTAATTGGTCTTTTTACCGAGATCACTAAAAATTCATGTCAACAATTTATCAGTGATATTATTACCGAACGCTTAAAAACAGCACTTATAAAAGAAAAAGAATCTGGCAAACAGGAAGAGGAAAAATTAATAATTGAACAACCGAAAGAAAATCTCATTGAAACAACAGAGGAAGAGATTGAAGGTTATTACATCATTAAGTCAATACTCCGGCAAAGTATAGATCCAAGTCGGATATTCTATCGCGATTTTCAGAGATTTTTTAGTATATTAATCGATAACTCCATCAGGAATACGGTTTGCCGCCTTTATCTGACCAAAAATAGTAAACAGATTGCATTCATCGATGAGAATAAAAAAGAAGTCAAATCAGAAATGACATCACTTGATGATATTTATAAATATTCTGATCAATTGATTACCATCGCAAAAACCTTTATAAAAGACTGATTATGAAAAGAATTCTAATCTTATCTATATTCCTGGTTTGGGGAATTAGTAAGTTATTTAGCCAGGAACCAATTCAGATTGATACAAATACCATAAAAAATCCTCCTAAATATCTATATTGTGAAATAGTCGGTCAAAGCAAGATGTTAAGCAATAAAGTTACAATAGAAATTGATTTTGGACAAAAAACAAAATTTTTTGAAAATCGAAAACTCAAGGATCCGGTAACCGGAAACCCGGTTGTCTTTAATTCAATGATTGATGCTTTAAATTTTATGGGAAAAGATGGATGGGAATTTGTACAAGCCTATCTAATTGGTGAGTCAAACGT
Source organism: Bacteroidota bacterium (assembly GCA_026391695.1). NCBI lineage: Bacteria > Pseudomonadati > Bacteroidota > Bacteroidota bacterium. Next base: position 116,686 of record JAPLDP010000037.1, on the reverse strand, counting down.
TTATGTATATCATTTCTTATTAAAAAAGCCATTCATCGACTTCGATGCAGCAACGCAAAAGGAAATGCTTAAATAATTTATTCTTTTAATATTATCAATTATGGAATGGATCTGTTCATGTTTTTTTGAAAATGATGAGAGGGTTAAGACTTGTAAACAATGTGGTAATCTAAAACCATTAAATCCGAATGACCTAAGCCTTAACTATCCCAACCTATCAGTCAATGATAGGCAAGGGTATTGGTATCTGCTTTCAGCTTATAATCACTATGCACAATTTGAAGTGATAAAAAATGAAATTGAAGATGCGAAAAAGTTAAAACCATCATCAGGAACACAACAACTGGCGCAATATGAAAGTATAATAAACTCAATAAAAGCAAGCTTCGATATATCATATAATCAATGCCTTGAGCTCCTTAACCTATCTAATGCATTTTCCGGTACTATCCAAATAACAATTCCTGAAAAAGAAATGACTTTCACTAATAAAATACTTAAGGCTAAATCTTATTATCAAAAAGGATTTATTTATTATTTATTGAATCGATTTAATGAAGCGATTGAAAGTTTAAAATTATCCTTAGAGATTAGTAAACAACAGATAACATTATTCCTGATTGCCAGATGTTATGAAATGATACCACTCCAAATGAGTTCATGGTCCAGTTCAGCAAAACAAGCCGAAGCCATTAAAAAACATCAGGAACCAGCTATCGAATATTATACTAAGGCGTTTGAAAGTAATCCCTTCACCGAATGTGGTTTAGAAAGCGGTATAAAATTGATGGAGAAATATCTTATTAAAGACTTAAAACCTTAATCCAGATGAAATATGGCCATTAAAAAAACTCAGCCATCAAAACCAATTCCAAAACCAGTTCATCTTCCGCGTAAGGAAAAAGAAGACAGGTCGGGAGCTGGTGCTAATAAAGGAGTAGATACAAGAGAAAGCTCAAAAGCACTGAACAAGGAATGATGAGAATCATCTTACTTGCTTTCTCTAATCGTTGTAAGCGTCGATTGTTAATGATTCTGTTTTCAACAATTGATTCATCATAATCAATACATTTTGATAGAATCATATTTTTATAGGCTAATGCAGGGTCTTCAAATGGTTCAAAGAATTCATCAGTCAATAATCCTTCAGCTCTCGTTCCCGGTATATTGATTGAATACATTTTTTGAGCACGGAATGAAAAATATAAAATCAGGATTACATTACAGATGAATGGAATACCGGATATCATATATTCACCAGATACTTCGCCAGTAATCCATGATCCCAATACAACAATTAATATACTTAAAAAAAGTCCGAATATCCAGGCCGATTTTTTTGAATGACCATTTGCTGTTTCCACAGTTGCATTGAGTGTTTTTTCAGCCTGTTCAAGGATGAATTTTAAATGATCAATCTCAATTTTTGACCAATTTTTTTGAAGATAAGGTGATAATTCCATGTATTATGTTATAAAATTAACACAAAGATATTCAGATTTTAACGGAGAAAAAAGACAAAAGCAACCACTTCACGAAAACTTCACGGATTGGATTAACAATAAATCATAATAAATTGAATAATAATATATTGGTGAATAGGAGAGTACTCCCTCCCGGTTCATAAACCGAAATTAAGTTGCTGAATCGCAAAGTTCCTCCATTGGGAAAAAGTACTAATCCATCCTTTCTGATTTCTTTACTTCTTCATTTGACGATGCTCTTCTCGGACAATAGGGAAGGGGATATTTGAATTCGGGATCCGGAAAATTGGCTTCAATGCAGTCGATTGGATCACAACATGTATAACAGATCCTTTTGAATGATCTGAACCCCAGGAGTTGAACATGTGGTGAAAGCAAATTGTCTTTGATGGGTTCATCCATGAAGAGGTCTGTGCTTAGGTACTTTTTATTATCGTCAGCAAATACGGTCACTACGACGGCATTTTTCCCTAACTCATTCTGTATTTTTAATGCTCCTATGAAATTGGCTCCGGATGAAATGCCGACACCAAGTCCCATAACCGCTAACTTTTGTGCCATGATGATACTATCTCCATCGTCGACTGCCACGACCTCATCCAGTTCTTTCAGGTTGACAATAGCGGGAATAAATTCATCGGATATTCCCTGAATACGGTGCTTTCCAACCTTGTGACCTGTTGATAGTGTTGGGGAGCTTGCAGGCTCAAGCGGATGTAACTTGATTTGAGGATTCATTTCTTTCAGGTATCGTCCTGCACCCATAATAGTTCCACCTGTTCCGACACCTGCGATAAAGGCATCAGGGATGATGTTGCGGTACCTTATCTGCCACCAGATTTCCGGCCCGGTCGTCATGTAATGAGCTTTAATATTATCTGCATTCGAAAACTGCTGAGGCAGAAAAGCATGGCCTTCAGATACTGCCAATTCTTCTGCACGGCTTATGCTGCCCAGAAAACCTCCTTCTGCTTTACTTACCAGGTTAATCTGTGCACCGAAACTGCGAATGAGGTTTATCCGTTCCTTACTCATCCAATCTGGCATGAATATGGTCACAGGATGGCCAAGAGCCCGGCCAATGGCACTGAAAGATATCCCTGTGTTACCGCTGGTGGCTTCGATAATGCGGTCACCCGGTTGCAACAAACCTTTATTATAGGCCTGCTGTAAAATATAAAATGCCATCCGGTCTTTTATGCTTCCGGTCATGTTATGATTCTCAGCCTTTGCATAAATAATACGGTCTTCCCCTTTATATTTGAATTCTATTGCCAATAAAGGTGTGTTGCCTATCAGGCTGGCAAGTCCCTTTATGTTTTTTGCCTGTTTATAATTCATAGTAACCGGATATGGATGATAAATTCATTGTTAAGCCCGGTTAAGATTCTTAACACATGTTGGGCCGTCGAACAGATATATAGACCTGCCAGGCAAAAATAGTAATTTAATGAGACCTGCTTGAGAATGACTTCGAAATTTAACACAGAAAAAAATGTTGATCAATGAATTATATTTTTTATAATTTTATACCGTAATATGGTAAAGCAAATGAATTAAATGATTTAAAAATGTGAAATACAGTATTTAATTAACATATATTAACGACCCCAACGTAACCCGAAAGTGTTTTTACCCTATTTTACAAGTGTTCACCAATCCTTTTGTATTATATGGAAATACATGATGGCCATGATTTTACAATCCTGATTGTTGATGATACCCCCAAGAATCTTCAATTATTAGGCAGTACTCTCAAACAAAATGAATATAAAGTTGAATTTGCTTTAGACGGTGAAAAAGCCCTTACCTGGATTGAAAAAAAAGAATTTGATCTTATTCTTCTTGATGTCATGATGCCTGGAATGTCCGGATTTGAGGTTTGTGAAAAAATCCGGAAAGTTCAGCAGTATGATGACGTCCCCATTATCTTTCTCACTGCCAAGGTCGAAAAAGAAAGTATTCTCGAAGGTTTTGAATTGGGTGCCCAGGATTATGTGACCAAACCTTTTGATATCCGTGAGCTTCTTGCCCGCGTAAAAACCCAACTGGAGATCAGATCGAACCGGAAAAAGCTTAAAGAAGTCAATCAGTGGCTTGAACATCAGGTGAGAGAGAGAACCAGTCAGCTCACAGATGTCAATAAAAAACTTGAAGACCTGAATAATGAATTAAGGCTGGCAGTGGATAATCTCCAGGAGAAAGAAATTGAATTAAGTAAAGCATTATCCGATGTCCGGCTATTAAAAGAGCAGGTTGAAGCAGAAAATATCGTGCTGCGCGAAGAAATCATGCTGGAACATAATTTTGAGGAAATTATTGGCGTGAGTGATACATTACGCCATGCTCTGTCGAAAGTTGAAAGGGTTGCCCCCACCGATACATCAGTGCTTATTGAAGGAGAAACAGGAGTGGGGAAAGAGCTTTTCGCCCGGGCTATTCACCATGAAAGCCCGCGGAAAGACCGGCCTCTTTTGAAATTAAGTTGCGCAGCGTTGCCGGCTAACCTTATCGAAAGCGAGTTGTTCGGATACGAAAAGGGCGCTTTTACAGGTGCTGTCAAATCACAGATGGGCCGCTTTGAACTGGCCGATAAAGGCACTATTTTTCTTGACGAAATTGGTGAATTACCACTGGAATTGCAGGTTAAACTATTACGTGTCATTCAAAATGGCGAATTTGAACGGCTTGGCAGCCCCCATACACATAAAGTCGATGTCAGGATTATCGCTGCCACTAACAGAACACTCCTGAATGAGGTAAAGGAAGGTCGCTTCAGGGAAGATCTTTACTTCCGTCTCAATGTTTATCCCATCACAGTCCCACCATTACGTGAGCGAAAAGATGACATTCCCCTGCTGGTCAATCATTTCATCAACCGGTTCAATAAAAAAGTAGGAAAGTCCATTGATCGCATACCACAGAGAACTATGAGGGCTCTCATGAATTATGCATGGCCCGGAAATATCAGGGAACTTGAGAATATCATTGAACGGGCCATGATTACCTCAAGAAGCAATACCCTTGTTCTCTCCGATAAACTTGATACTGCTGAATCAGGTAAGAATGAGGATACCCGGCGTCCCACGCTTGAGGAACTTGAGAAAAATTATATCACAGATGTCCTTGAAGAAACATACTGGAAAATTGAAGGCCAGGATGGAGCAGCAAGGATACTGGATATGCACCCCGAAACATTGCGGTCAAGGATGCGAAAACTTGATATCAGAAAACCTGTCCGTAAGCAATCATAGCTACCTTGATTTTTTCCATGATTATTCACAAAAACCATGTAATATAATGGTTATTGCAATGGTGCTATCAGAAGTTTGTCGAATTTTGATAGCTAACTATCATATATTCAATATATTAGAAGAGAAATACATTTTTTAATTAAATGGTATAATAGTTGCCTGAAGAAGACGCCATAATTATTTAATCAAAGTGAAAACTAACCAAAATAACAATCAGAAAATGAGAAAAGCGATACTTACTTTTACACTGCTTCTTTTTTCAGTTGCTTATTTATATAGTCAGTTGCCTGTTGAGATATCTTTACAGTCGACAATAAAAGATAAAGATGGTAAGATTATTCCCAATCAGACTGTTACTATTAAAATTACGATAATAGAAACCGGAGTGAATGGTGAGATTGTATATTGTGAGCTTCATAATCCGCTGACTGATCAGAATGGAGTCGTTTCACTACCAATTGGTCGTGGAGAGGTTCAGACAGGAGATTTTATTTCCCTTAATTGGAATACTAAAAGTTATGTGTTGAAGACAACCTGCAATACACCTCAGGGCACACCTTGTAAACTTTATGGTACATCTCAGCTCTTAAGCTATAAAACTCCCACTGCAGGTACTGACAAATCCAATGAGGATTTGTGTATGCCGGGTAATATGTATTCAACCCCAGGTATGCTAATCCTTGCTCCACCCGAACGCATCGAAGAATGGATGTTCGAACCGACTAAAGTGAATCCTTCAAATAAACCTTAATAACCGAATTAATTCCATCTCTGGAATCTTTTCCATGGTCTTTTGACCATTACGAAACGTTCGATTTATTGTTCACATAAACCTTATGACACAAAAATAATAGTACTTGTTGAGAGTACTATTATTTTGTATTATATTTAATGATAATCATTAAATATAATGACTTATTAAGTAATAATTCAGTTAAAATTAAATAAAAAAATTAATCTAATAAATTGACAATCAATATTTAAATAGAATGTTCTAAATCCTGGCATGTATTTTGGCATAGAGGTATCATGACATTTAAAGTTATGATTTCCACTGCAAAAATACTCCGCGCTTTTCTTCGAATTAAAATCCTCTGGGCAGTTTTATTATACTCTACAGTTATTTCAGGTTCTAATTGGACAGTGATCAATTCACCTGAAGCTACTCCGGCCAGGATCAATTTATTGACTTCTGATATCACTACCTCCACCATCAGTTTTACAATTGATGGCTTTATATTGAATGATGCCATGTCGCAGAGAGGAAATGCTTCCTATGTCCGTCTTGAAAATTCCACACCGCTTTTACTGTCTGGCTGCCCTGATCTCGTAAAACTAACTTCCTCCGTCATTATCCCCGATAAGGATGAAATGGCTGTGAGCATTCTCTCTTCTCATTATACTGATTACATTAATATAGATATAATCCCGTCAAAAGGAGACCTTTCAAGAAATTTAAATCCGTCTGGGGTACAGTTTGAATATAGTGACGTCTATACTACGGATGCCTTCTTTCCGGGTAACCTGGCCGAAATTAGCGATCCCTTCATTATGAGGGATTTCCGTGGCCAAACCGTGATTGTATATCCTTTTCAGTATAATCCGGTCACGAAAATATTAAGGGTCTATGATGAAATAACGGTTCAGATAACTTCTACTGGCAGGGAAGGGAAAAATCCATTATTAAGAACCAGCGCATTAACAGCTATTCAACCTGAATTCCTGGCGTTATATAATCACCATTTCCTAAATTCCGGCAATGCCACTGATAAGCGTTATGAATTTGTATCAGAAAATGGAATGATGCTCATCATTTCTTATGGTCCCTTTATGCAAACAATGGCACCATTTATTGAATGGAAAAAAACTATAGGAATCCCAACTGAAATGGTTGACGTGGCTACCATTGGAGATGCAAATGCCATCAAAACGTATGTTGAGAATTATTATAATAATAATGGACTGACATACCTTCTCATTGTAGGTGATGCCCAGCAGGTGCCTCCATATATGTCTGAATCGGGTGCTTCGGATATCAGCTATGCTTTTGTTGCAGGACAAGACCATTATCCGGATTTGTTTGTTGGCCGCTTTTCTGCTGAGAACTCAGATCAACTCAGAGTCCAGGTTCAAAAAACAATCAACTATGAGAGATATCCTTACTCTTCAGGAGAATGGTTGAAAAACTCTGTTGGAATCGCTTCTTCACTGGGTCCCGGTGATGATAATGAACGTGACTACCAGCATGTGAGAAATATGCAAAATGATCTGATCAACTTTACCTATACTTCAAATTTTGAATTATTCGATGGTTCCCAGGGAAATAACGACCAGAATGGCAATCCGACATGGGAAATGGTGGCTGACAGAATTAATAATGGTGCCGGTCTGCTATTGTATACCGGCATTAGCAGCACATCCAACTGGTCGACATCAAATTTTAATAACGACCATATAAATACTCTTAACAACAATGGTAAATACCCGTTCATCATTTCGGTCGGATGCCTTGCAGGTAATTTTGTCAATGGTACTTGTATGGCTGAAATATGGTTGAGAGCGTCAAAAAATGGTAACCCGACAGGCGCTGTGGCTGCATTTATGTCGACGTCTACGCAGAGCTGGTATCCACCAATGGCTGCGCAGGATGAAATGATTGACATCCTTACTTCAAATGTACCCGCTAATATGAAATTCACCTTTGGTGGCTTAACAGCAAGTGGATGCATGGCTATGAATGATAAATATTATCAGGCCGGGTACAAAGCAACTGACACATGGGTCGTTTTTGGTGATCCTTCATTACAGATCAGAACTGATAATCCATCGGTTATGGATGTTCAGCATCCCGCTGCAATTGCCTTCGACTGTGAACAGATTACAATTATTGCGAATGTAAATAATGGTTTGGCTACCTTTACTTCACAAGGTGAAATCATCGGTTCAGGATATATTTCTGATGGCTCAGCCACCATTCTTTTTAATAAAACTATTCAGTCCGACAGCATTACAATCGCTGTGACTTCATTTAATCATATCCCTTTTATCAGTCGGATTCCGGTTATCAAATACCCGACAGTTGCCGTTAATCCTTTTCCTGAGAACCACAGCAAGATGGTATCCCCATATACTAAACTAAATTGGGAAAAGGGGTTTGGGGCACGACCCGCTTATTATATTGTATATTTTGGTACGGATAATCCCCCATCTAATTTGATCAATGGTCAGATAGTAAGTGATACGATTATCACTCTGAATAACCCCTTGTCATATGAACAAGTGTACTACTGGAAGGTGGATGCGGTTAATGCAAATGGCTTGGCAGAAGGCAATATTTGGGAATTTACTGTTAATTCAGTGCCTGATGAAACTTTTGAAAACTCTGGTTTAATCAGGGAGTTGTGGGATTTCGCCGGTACATCCGGTTGGGAAATTGATGAAACCTATGCTCAAAGCGGGCGTTTCTCAGCTCACTCCGGAATTGTCACCGATAATGAATACTCGTCCATACTTTATGACTATAACGCGTTGGATGACGACTATGTCGGATTCTGGGCTAAAGTATCGTGTGAGCTAAATAAAGATAAACTGCAGCTTCTGGTCGACGGTATCATCATTGCTGAATACAGCGGTGAAATAGAGTGGTCAGAATATACCTATCCCGTTCCTCAGGGAATGCATACACTTGAGTGGAAGTATATAAAAGATGAAGAAGGTACATCAGGAATGGACGGTGCCTGGATTGATGATCTTTACCTCCCAGATAATGATAGTATCAGCGCATTTGCGGGTAAAGATGCTACGATATGTGCCGACAGAAACTATGAATTATCTGGTTACGCAAATAACTATACATCTCTTCTCTGGACAACATACGGAAATGGATATTTTATTGATGATAAAGCACTTAGCACTCTATATATTCCTGGCGTTGATGATGTCAAACAAGGTTATGTCCTCCTGAAACTTGAAGCCATTAATGCCTATGCTGAAACGATCGTTTCTGATGAAATGGTGTTAGACTTTATGGCACTTCCTGCGATTAACAGTATTCCTGATACAATTCTGGATGTAAATCAAAACATTGTCCTGGATGCATATGGAGAAGATATTGCAAACTATCTATGGTTGCCTTATGAACAAACAGCTTCAAGTCTCTTCGTAGATTCTACAGGAATCGGAGTGGGATTGCAGAAAATAAAGCTTTATGTCACAGGAAATAATGGTTGTGTGAACGAGAAAACTATTAACATAACTTTCGAGCAGAACCGGGATAATTCGGGCATATCGCTCAATGTATATCCCAATCCCTCTCCAGGTGTGGTTTTTTATGAAATGTCCTCTGACAGAAATGAAAACTTCAGATACCAGGTTCTTGATTTAAATGGTAAGCTGGTATTACAGTCTGATAAAGTTGAAAGCAAAAAGAACTATTCCGGAATGCTGGATCTATCATTTCTTCCTGAGGGAATGTATTTCTTCAAAGCTGATGGAGAACAAACATCAACAGTGCAAAGGATTATATTGCAATAGTATAGGACAAAGGGATAGTCTACGGTCATCCCCTATCCAGGTAAGGGGCTTTTCATAGGAAAGGGTGACAAAGAGGCAGGCACCTGGGCTTGCCTCTTTTTATTTATTTCGAATGTAAATAATAGGATTTCGGCCCGATATTTATTAATTGGTAGATTAAATTGTATTTTTAGTGAGCATATGCTTATCTTTATTGAGATGACCTGCTGAATCTCGCAAAGATCTCACGAACCGAGATACAGGTGAGGATGCCACATTGTATTTTACTTTTAAAACTGATGATAAAAATGAAAGAAAAAATCATTTTGCTTGTTGAAGATAACCCTGATGACGTGGAACTTACGCTTAGGGCATTGAAGAAGAATAATATAAAAAACAAAGTCGTGATAAAGACTGATGGTGCTGAAGCTGTTGATTACCTTTTTGGAGAAAGTAACAATCCGGGTATCACACAACCTTCGTTACCTGCCGTGGTGCTTCTTGATCTGAAACTCCCGAAGGTTGATGGTTTTGAAGTTCTACGAATGATTCGCACGAAAGATCGTACAAAACACTTACCGGTTGTTATTCTAACGTCATCAAAGGAAGAACATGACATCGTCAGATGTTATGATATGGGCGCTAATAGTTATATCCGGAAACCAGTTGATTTTCAGAAATTTATTGAGGCCATTAAATATCTTGGACTTTACTGGTTGACCTTTAATGAAACAGCTCCCAACAAATTCATATAAGTATTCCTTTATCTGAGATTTCAAAATCAGAGAACTATTTTTTTTCGATAGCATTTCCTGTTATAAATTTTTTCTAATTGCACTTGGAATTCAATGTGCATTGTTGTACCTTTATGATTCTCATTCCTTTAAATAAAAAGCATGATGAAAAAAATGATTTTTCTTGCAGTATTTGTGTTGACTTCTTTATTAGTAATGGGGCAGGATAGGAATATCTATGCCGAAGTCAATGGAAATGAAGTAACCTTATGGCAGACCAATGCTGAACGTAACTGCGGTGCTCTTTATATGATGCAGTGTACACTCAATGACTACCATTTGCAATGGTTACAGCAAGATACTGGTTTAGCGGCTTTCTGTTTATGTTATTTTGATATGTCTGTGACGGTCGGTCCGCTTTCACCGGGAATTTATTCTGCTGATGTGTATCATACGGAAATTAGCGCTCCTGACACCCTTTTTTATGATGGTTCTACATCATTTACTATTTCAAAGTCGGCATTACGCGATACAATAAATATTATCGATCAATATCAGAGCGATTGTTATGGGGGAGTTGGAATAAATTCAGATGAAAATGACGGGAATTCACGACTTTCACAGAATTATCCAAATCCCTTTAAGAATGCAACATGTATTCAGTATTCATCTCCTTTGAATAGTCAGCAACAAATGTTCATTTTTAATGCTTTCGGACAGGTGGTCAGATCATTTGAATTATCCGGCACAGTGAGGGGAATTATTAAATGGGATGGAAGAGATGGTAAAGGTGATCGATTACCCCCTGGAATATACTATTATGTATTGGAGATGGATAAAAGAGCCGTTTTTAAATGTGTATTGTTATCGGGGAACTGATGGGCGTGTAATGTATTCTTTTAAAAATCAATGCCTTTAAGAAATACTGTACCTCACCTTTTCGGCTGACTATATTTAAATCTTATTCTGCCAGGAAAATGTATTGGGTATTAAATAATTAAAACGTTTATTTAAGAACAAATCCGGCCTTTTTAGTATTCTCTGAATCTGTGCCGACAAATACTTTGAATTCCCCGGATTCTGCGATTAATTTCATTTCACTGTCATAAAACATCAGATCTTTTGCTAAGATCTCGAAATCCACTTGCCTTGATTCGCCCGGTTTCAGCGATATTTTCCTGAATCCTTTAAGTTCTTTAACAGGTCGGGTGATGCTTGCAACCATGTCTCTGATATAAAGCTGAACTGTTTCCTCACCCTCTTTTTGACCTGTATTAGCTACAGTAACAGAAATTTTAAGTGTACCATTCATGTTCATTACGCTATCGCTTAAAGTGATCTCTGAATATTTGAAATCCGTATAGCTGAGTCCATAACCGAAAGGATAAAGCGGGGTATTGGGCATATCGAGATATTTACTGGTCCATTTGCTTTCAGATATAGGGCGGCCCGTATTTTTGAAATTATAGTATAGCGGAACCTGGCCAATACTTCTTGGAAATGAGACGGGCAGCTTGCCTGAAGGGTTGTAATCACCGAATAGCACATCGGCAATGGCATCACCTGCCATTGTACCGAGAAACCATGTTTCGAGAATGGCCGGGATATAGCTGTCCATCCATGCAATAGTTAGCGGCCGGCCATTCATCAGCACAACAACAACTGGTTTTCCTGTTTCGTATATCCTTTTGACCAGGTCTTCCTGCACACCTGGTATTCTGAGCGATGATCGGCTGGCAGCCTCACCGCTCATCCATGCACCTTCGCCGACAGCAACAATGACAACATCAGCCTGTCTGGCTGCTGCAATGGCTTCATCGAATCTTGTCGTTGAATCATCGTCGATATTACATCCTTTTGAATAAATGATCTTCGTTTCGGGTGCGACTTTACGTTCGATCCCTTTAAGCAATGTTATGCATTTGTTATAATCACCTGCAGCCGACCATGACCCAATGAGTTCTTTTTTATTGTCGGCAAGCGGGCCTATAACTGCGATAACTCCGGTTTCCTTCCTCAGAGGTAATAGATGCCCTTTATTTTTTAACAGCACAATTGATTTTTTAGCTATTTTGCGCGCAAATTCGAGGTTGTCTTTTGACATGACCAATTCCTTTTCCCTTTGTTCATCGCAATACCTGTATGGATCATCAAAAAGTCCCAGCGCATATTTCATACGTAATATACGTCTCACAGCATCGTCCACAAATTTTATATCAACTTTTCCTTCTTTGATTGACCCGGAGAGGTAGTTATTATATACTGCACCCTGCATGTCCATATCAACACCGGCATTTAGGGCCAGCTCGCCAGCTTCTTTTTCATTTGCAACAATGCCGTGAGGTACCATCTCATTAATTGATGTATAGTCGGTAACAACAAAACCCTGAAATTTCCATTCATCTTTTAAAATGACCCTCAACGTATATCTATTACCTGTGGCCGGGATGCCATTGATTTCATTAAACGCTGACATGATCGTTCCGACGCCTGCTTCAACAGCGGCATGGAAAGGTGGGAGGTATGTCTCCCGGAGAGTCCGGTCAGAAATATCAACAGTGTTGTAATCGCGTCCTGCGATAGCGGCTCCATAGGCTACATAGTGTTTAGCGCAAGCCAAAAGTGTATTATTTGCCGCCAAATCATTATTTTGAAATCCTTTAACCCGTGCTTTTGCAATCATAGAGCCCAGATAAGGGTCTTCCCCGGCCCCTTCTGAAATCCTGCCCCAGCGAGGATCACGGGCAATATCTACCATTGGTGCAAATGTCCAGTTGAGGCCTTCTGCAGAAGCTTCAATTGCAGCTATCCTTGCTGATTTCTCAATAGCTTCCATATCCCAGCTTGCTGCTTCACCTAAAGGAATGGGGAATATGCTCTTATATCCGTGAATCACGTCATAACCGAACATCAGAGGAATATGTAAACGTGTGCTGTCAACCGCCAGCCGTTGCATATCCCTGACATATCTTACACCATAGGCATTAAATATTGCCCCTACACGCCCTCGTCTGATGTTTTCCTTATATCCGCTTTGCATGGTAGGCCCTGTTACGTCCCAATCACTTGTAAATAATGTCATCTGTCCAATCTTTTCTTCAAGGGTCATGAGCGACAGAATAGAGTCGATCTTCAATTCTGTCATCTTATCAGAGAATATAGTTTCTCTTTTGTTGTTTTTGCATCCGGCTATAAAAATAAAAACGAATATCCCTGACAGGATGATAGAATAGAAATGGATTTTTTTGGTTTTCATCTGTTAATTCTATTTAATTTTTTATTCAGCAGAAATCTGCATCCGGATCAGGTCAGATTTTTATTATAGCACCTGAATCTCTTATTTAACTGGCTGTTTTCAAAATATTTCCATTGTGAAAGTACTTTGACATTATCGGCTTGCATCTGTGTGACATTAATATATTTGATCCCTCGTTTAATGGAAGAATTGACCAATTCAGAAATGACAATGGCATTGGCACCTTTACTTTGATATTCAGTATTTACTCCAATAAGTAAAAGATCAAGAGTGTCGTTTTTCTTAAGGGCTTTCCATAAAGGATAAAATCCTGTGGGAAACAAGCGGCCTTTGGTTTTCTGCAGAGCCTTTGATAGCGAGGGCATGGTGATGCCAAAAGCCACAACTCTGTCATTTTTATCCAGTACAAATGATACAAAATCCGGGTCCAGAAATTTATAATATCCTTCCATGACAAGTTCTATCTGTTCTTCAGTTAGTCTGACAGCCGACGAAAATGTGCTATAGACGTCGTTAAGAAGGCTGAAGAACCCCTTTTTGTACTTCAGCATATCCTTTTTATTCCGCACTACACCACTTCTGAGGTTATACCGGTCCATGGCAATGTGAGCAATCTGTTCAATTTTTTGGGGAACATTCTCCGGAAGGTTAAAACTGTACTCAACAAATTCAGTATCTCTTTGGTAACCAAATTTTTCAATAATCTCAGGATAATATGGAAAGTTATAGTTAGACGAAGATGTAGCCAAATAATCAAATCCCTCCACGAGCATACCGTGTTTATCAAGATTGGTAAATCCGTAAGGCCCGTAAATTTTTACCATGCCCATGTGTTTGGCCCAGTTTTCGGCTGTTTCAATTAATGCCGCAGCAACTTGTTCATCATCTATAAAATCAAACCAGCTGAACCGGCCACATTTTTCATTGCTTTTTTCAACGTACTTGTGGTTCACTATTCCGGCTATTCGGCCAGCTATCTTGTCATTCTTATAAGCCAGCCAATATTTCGCTTGGCAAAATTCAAAGGCAGGATTCTTCCTCGAATCCAGTGTGGATCTTTCCTTAAAGATGAGCGGAGGAACGTAATTTTTATTCCCCCTGTAAAGGTATAGCGGGAACTGGATGAACTGCTTTAATTCCCTGGTAGAACTAATTTCTTTGATATAGATATTCTTCCTCATATAAAAGGGCCAAAATGATTTCTTTAAGGGTGGATCACATTATGACAATTTTTACCTGGTTTCCGGAGTATTAATGTGATAAAATTAAGCATTATCCTGAAATTTTCAAATCAATCAAACAGCCTTAAATAAGGGCCGGCAAACCGGGAGTCAACTGTATTGGTTTCCATATAGAGCATAGCCTTGGGAAGAAAGAGTTTTGCTTTCCTCGTAAGACCGTTTTCTGTTCTCGAATAAAAGTAGCCGTATTCACTTTCAAGAAATTCATTGGCTTCGCAAAATCGCTGCATATCCTGTGGTGTGCTAAAGATAATATAAGCTATATCGATGATGGTATCACCTTTTTTGACGGGTATTACATAGATATTTATTCCCTGGTAATTGCCAAACAGCTCTTCAAATTGAGGATAGCCATTCATTAAACCGATTTTTCCCCTGAAGAATCTTAATAATGGTAAGTGTTGCTTTAGTGGTTCATTTGTTAAAAGATCAGGGAAGATGATCGTATCATCAGGTATTTTATCAGTGACAATCCTGGCTAGGAGTACCATAATCTGCTGATTCTGTGGCTTTGAGATGATTATGGAAATATAATAACATCCTTTTAAGATAATGAGCTGATATGGATTGTAACAGTGTTGAACAGGCAGTGAGTCAATGGTTTCACAATTATTACGGTGGAGAGAAAAAATCCCCAAAGCTGCTTCCTTATCTGACATTTCAAAGACGTCTATCTTGATGACCTTGCCTTGCCAGTCTATTTCCTGAACGAAGACCCTTAAAAATCCATATTCCAGATATATATCTGCACCGCCGTCGATATATCCCCATAAGGCATTACCTTCATAAACCGAAGATCGGACTATTGTTCCACCGGAAATATCCTTTGGTTCAATAAAAGGTGTTTTGTCAGGTCTTTGTGCCATTAGGCTAATAGTACACGCCAGGCTTAGAAAAAGTGCGCTTAAATATAATCTCATTTTAAAAATGGATGTATCGTTATAGACTATTTCAAACCAGATCAAGTGATTCAACCTTAATATTGTCCAGGTTGGCAATACCAAGGTTGAGGTTTTCAGCCATGAACATAAATTCTTTTCCCCTTTGTGTCTCTTTTTGCTGGATGCCTGTTTCTATCCGTTTCTTAAGTATCATCTCATAACCAATCCGGTCAACGGCAACGGGATCAGTTCCAACCAAAAGTGTTTTGAATTCTGAAATATATTGCGGATCAGCGCCGGGTCCGCCCTCATGACAACCTCTAATGCCGTCGACAATATTCAGTACGACCTTATCCCTGATGGGAGGGAAGGCGCATGCTTCTGCTAAGGTGTCACTCCACAAATCTTTATGCAATCGCCCCGTATTGGTTACACAGCCATAAGCCAGATTTTTCAGGCATAGTGTCACGGATGTGCCCGCGTTTTTCAGGACAGGTACGTTGATGATCTTATCGACTTCCTGAGTAACAACCTTGCTGAAATACGAATATTTACCTCCATTAATCATATATGGCATAGTCTCCGAATCATATTCCCCTTCCACATCAGCCCAGTAAAACCATTCTTTATCAATCATTTGCTCACTGTATAAGCGTCCATCCTGATCATAAAAGGAACCATCCTTATCTTTCAGTTCTGTTCCTTTAAGTTTTATTCCGGGAAACCGTTCTTTGGTAAAACCTGCATCAAACAGTTCGAATTCACGTCTGTCGAAGATAACGATGTTCTGTCGTGGCACGCCTGACTGCTCGAGTTGTGAAATGATCGCCTCTGTGATCTCAAGACTTGTTGATAATACTTTGCCACCAATCGGATTGACCTTTAATGCGACGACATCGCCAGGGGAAACAAACATCCTCCATGCTTCAGCAATAGTCGTCATATCTGTCAATTGTAGCAAAGCTTTTTCCACCATTTTTGCTGCTGCCTTTTGATCAATCTTATTCCCTGCAATGCAGCTCTCATGATGAACTTTAACTACTTTGCCAGGAAATTTACCCGGTAAGGAAGTATCCTTTCTGGGAAACGCTAAAGCATCCTTGATATTTGTTGACGGTTTTTTCTTCTCAGTAACATCCTGTGCAACGGATTTCCTGAAGAATGATAGTGTGATCATCAATGCCATACTGCCCAATCCGGCCAGATGAAAGAACCGGCGGCGGCTTAATTTTGAACTATCGCGTGATGCTTTCATATTACATCAGATTTGTCTTTTCAAATTTATCGAATTCATCAGAATAGATAATGTTTACAGATTCAATATTTTTAGTTGATTTATAAACAGCAAATCCATCAACCTTAAAAATTATTAATTTTGCCTGCCATTTGATAATGTAAACAGCGCGATGTTTGAGAATTTAAGTGACAGGCTTGACAGGGCTTTCAAGATACTGAAAGGTCAGGGTTATATTACTGAGATTAATGTTGCCGAAACATTGAAAGATGTTCGGAAGGCATTGCTGGATGCAGATGTCAGCTTTAGGATTGCCAGGCAGTTTACCGATCAGGTCAAAGATAAGGCTCTTGGACAAAAGATATTAAGTGCAGTATCGCCGGGGCAGCTTATGGTAAAAATAGTGCAT
Organism: Bacteroidota bacterium; assembly: GCA_026391695.1. NCBI lineage: Bacteria > Pseudomonadati > Bacteroidota > Bacteroidota bacterium. Next base: position 99,681 of record JAPLDP010000037.1, on the reverse strand, counting down.
GACGAACTTGCAGCCCTTATGGGCGGGGAAAAAGCCGAACTGAATCTCAAAGGTGCACCAGTCATCATTCTTATGGCCGGCCTTAATGGCTCCGGTAAGACCACCTTTAGTGCAAAGCTGGCCAATTATCTTAAAACAAAAAGGGGGCGAAGCCCTTTGCTTGTTGCATGTGACGTATACCGCCCTGCAGCTGTGGAACAGCTCAAAATACTTGCAGAGCAAATCAGTGTGGATGTTTATATTGAGGACGACAACCGCGATCCGGTCAAGATCGCCCGGAACGCAGTGTCCTATGCACAAAGCAGGGGCTATAATACCGTTATTATTGATACAGCAGGTCGTCTGGCTGTAGATGAGGAAATGATGAACGAGATCGCAGCCATTAAATCGGCTGTCAAACCACAGGAAACACTATTTGTCGTTGATGCCATGACAGGACAGGATGCTGTGAACACAGCAAAGGCATTCAATGACCGGCTGGATTACGATGGAGTCATTCTTACTAAACTCGACGGCGACACACGGGGTGGTGCAGCCCTTACAATTAAAGCTGTAGTAAATAAATCTATCAAATTTGTCGGTGTCGGCGAGAAGATGGACGCTATTGATGTTTTTTACCCGGAAAGAATGGCTGACAGAATATTGGGTATGGGCGATATAGTTTCATTGGTAGAGCGTGCCCAGGAACAATATGACGAAGTTGAAGCCAAAAAGCTTCAAAAGAAGATTGCCAGAAACCAGTTTAATTTTGACGATTTCCTGTCGCAGATTAAACAAATCAAGAAGATGGGAAATGTCAAAGACCTTGTCGGAATGTTGCCAGGCATGGGCAAAGCCCTTAGAGACGTGGATCTTGATGATAATGCCTTTAAAGGATTGGAAGCTATAATTTTTTCAATGACTCCTCAGGAACGCCAGGATCCATCCATTATCAATGGCAGCCGCAGGAAACGCATTGCATTTGGCAGCGGTACTTCGATACAGGAGGTCAACAGGCTTATCAAACAATTTGATGATACACGTAAGATGATGAAGATGGTAACAACAGGCGGGGCGAAGAATATGATGCGAATGATGCGCAACAGACCTCGAAGATAAAATTAATCTGAATAGGAATGGAATTAATTGACGGTAAACGGATGGCTTCTGAAATAAGAGCCGAAATCGCCAGAGAAGTGGCAGCATGTATCGACCAGCAGGGCACCACTCCCCACCTGGCTGCTGTTCTCGTGGGCGATGATCCTGCCAGCCAGACCTATGTGAGAAACAAAGAAAAAGACTGCCTGGAAGTGGGTATAATTTCTTCTATATATAAATATCCCTCCACAATTTCGGAAAAAGAACTACTTCAAGCGGTCGACTTTATCAATAAGGATGACGATGTCAATGGAATGATAGTTCAGCTTCCTTTGCCAGCTCATATCTCCTGGAACAGGATCATTGAACACATTAAACCATCGAAGGATGTGGATGGCTTTCACCCTGTTAACATCGGCCGGCTTGCTCTTGATATGCCTGCTTACTTGCCAGCTACACCCTTTGGTATCCTTCAACTGATGGAAAGATATCAAATAGAGACAGAAGGTAAGGAATGCGTTATTCTGGGACGGAGTCATATTGTGGGATCCCCGCTTAGTATCCTGCTCTCAAAAAAAAGATATCCTGGAAACTGCACTGTTACACTTTGTCACAGTAAATCAAAAAATATTGAGGAAATCTGCAAAAGAGCTGATATCCTTATAGCTGCAATTGGTAGACCGGAATTTGTGCGGGAGTATATGGTAAAAAAGAATGCTGTGGTTATTGACGTCGGAACTAACCGCGTGCGCGATGATTCTAAAAGTTCAGGATTTGCGCTGGTAGGGGATGTGAAATTTGATGAGGTTTCCGAAAAATGCAGTTTTATTTCTCCGGTGCCCGGAGGCGTTGGCCCCATGACCAGAGCCGCCCTCCTTGTCAATACATTGAAGGCTTTTAAAAATGAAGTTTATAAGAGTGAAGATTAAAGTTTTAGAATGCAGGTCTGACTTCAGATTAGTCTATCAGTTATTCATGCTAATTAAAAAGATATTCATCATTGTTGTTTTATTGGTGTCATCTTTAAATGGCTACACGCAGATTATCGGATGTACCGACCCCCATGCTATCAACTTCCGGTCTGACGCTGTTGAGAATGATGGTTCATGCCTGTATGGGCCGACAAATTATTCCCCCCCTCTTTATATACGAAAACTCGATGACAAAGTCAGCGAAACATCAGGTCTGGTTTTTTTTAAGGGTGGATTATGGACCATCAATGACAGTGGAGGAGAAGCTGAAATTTATAAGATCGATACTATTACAGGTAAAGTGATACAAACGATCATTTTAAAAAATACCAGTAACAAGGACTGGGAGGATATTACTCAGGACTCTTCTTTCCTTTATATCGGTGATTTTGGAAATAAAGCAGGCAACAGGAAAGATTTATGTATTTATAAAGTATCCAAACGGCAAATACCCGAAAAAGGCAATGCAACTGTAAAAACTGAAGTCATTTATTTTACTTACATTGATCAGAGAAACTACAAGTTCAATCCGTATCATCATAATTTTGATTGCGAGGCTTTGGTCTGCAAGGATGACAGCCTCTTTCTTTTTACTAAAAACTGGGAAGACAATGCCACAAAAGTTTATACCTTACCAATTATGCCTGGCGTCTATGAGATATCTCCACGTAATAGCTATAATGTGAAGGGACTTATTACTGGTGCAGGATTAAGTCCGGATGGTAAACACTTAACACTTGTTGGGTGTTCTGATTTTCAATCATTTATAACCATATTGTTCGGCTATAAAACCAATGATTTTTTTTCTGGTAATAAACGGAGAATTGATTTTCCAGGTCTTCTTGTCACAAAAACTGAAAGTGTTGCTTATACCGATAATGAAAATATTCTCATATCAACAGAGCAGTCTTCTGTTCCGCAGTGTATTTTCAGGGTCAATACCGGGCGATGGACTTCCCCGGTAAGGAGTGATCTGGCTTATGATTTACCTGATCCCTTTAAAGTCAAAGTTTTGTATCCTCTTAAAAATGAAAAAGCATCCCTGCTGGTTTCCGATCTCCCTGATTCATGCCTTGTGATAGATATATTTAATACCGATGGCGAGAAAGTCTATAATGATGACACGGTTTTTGTATCCCCGCAACAGACTTATTCATTGAATATTTTAACCCAGGATTTTACACACGGCACTTACTTTATCAAAGTCACATCGGCAGACCAGTTCATATTGAAAAAGCTTATAATTGAATGATTTTAAAGCAATTCTCCGGCATCCAAACTGATATTGATCTTAATGGTGTTTTCAAAGTTGCAGAATTTCATAGTCACTGAACCTCTCCGTCAAGGGAGACTGCTTCCGTTAATGGAAGAGTTTTATAGTATCCAGGGCGAGGGTATGAATACCGGAAGCGCAGCATATTTTGTGCGGATTGGAGGCTGTGATATTGGTTGTCACTGGTGTGATGAGAAAGAATCCTGGAATCCTGCAATTCACCCCTTAACACCCGTTGAGGAAATCGTCAGTCATATTATATCCTGCAAAGCCAGGGCAGTGGTCGTGACCGGTGGAGAGCCACTTTTATATAACCTTGATCTTCTATGCAATGGTGTCAGAAAATCTGGTGTCAGAACCTTCCTTGAAACTTCAGGTGCTTATCCTCTCAGCGGTGTCTGGGACTGGATATGCCTATCACCCAAAAAGAATAGAAACTCATTACATGAATTATATAATAAAGCGAATGAATTGAAAGTTATTATTTCTGATATTAGTGATTTTGAATGGGCAGAAGAGTGCGCCTCTAAAGTGAAGGAGAATTGTAACTTGCTGCTTCAATCTGAGTGGAGCAGGCGTACTACCATAATTCCAATAATAACTGATTACATTATGCAGCATCCTGAATGGAGGATCTCATTACAGAGTCATAAATATATTGGTATCCCGTAGAAAATAACTATTGACTTGAGCGCATGAAATCCCTTGTAATATTATTTTGCCTGGCATTTTATTTCTCCTATCCAGTTTATTGCCAGGTTAACAAGGAAATCCTGACAACAGATTCAAAGCGAGCTATTAAGTATTATCGCCTTGCCGGAAAAAATATTATTTCATCTGATTATTTCCAGGCTGAAAAATCAGCTTTGGAAGCAATTGCCATTGACCGGCAATTCGTCGAGGCATATCTGCTGTTAGGTGATATTTACACAGAGCTTAAAGAATATGCCAAGGCTATTGATGCTTACACTGCTGCTATTGGGATAAATCCGGATTTTTATCCGGAAGTTTACCTTCTCATAGGCAAACTTGAACTCGGCTCAGGTTTATATGAAAAGGCCAGGGAACATTTCACAGTATGCCGGAATTATCCGGAAATTTCTCAGGCCAAAAAATCAATTATTGCGAAATACATTGGTGACTGCGATTTTGCCATTAAATTGCAACAAAATCCGGTTGTCTTTGAGCCGGTGAACCTGGGTGATAGCATTAATACGCCTGATGATGAATATGTCAACGCTATAACTGTTGATGGGAAAAAATTATACCTGACAAGGAGAAAACCTGACCAAATAGCCGGGGAAGCGAATCGCTATGTGGTTAATGAGGATTTTTATGTATCTGAAAATGATGCCGGTTTCTGGAGAAAGGCCACGTCGCTGGGACCGTCTGTAAATACAATCGATAATGAAGGGGCTTTATGTATTTCTCCTGATGGTAAATATATATTTTTTGCTGCCTGTAACAGGGATGATGGTTATGGAAGTTGCGATTTGTATTTCAGTAAAAAGGTTGGAGAGGGGTGGACAACTTCCCAAAACCTGGGTCCCGTCATAAATTCTTCTACCTGGGAATCACAACCTTGTTTCTCTTCAGATGGACGAACTCTCTATTTTTGTAGTACTCGAAAAGGAGGTATAGGAAAATCAGATATTTGGAAATCAACCATACAACCTGACGGGAAATGGAGTCGACCTGAAAATCTTGGTGATCTTGTCAATACTTCAGAGGATGAGATGGCACCATACATCCATCCCGACGGGCAAACTCTTTATTTCTCTTCCAGGGGGCATATGGGAATGGGTGGATATGACCTGTTTATTTCACGGAAAGATGTTAAAGGGGAGTGGTCAATGCCGGTCAATCTTGGGTATCCTCTCAACACGTGGGCCGATGAAATCAATATCATTATTGATGCAACTGGCCTGAATGCCTATTTTTCATCTGGAATGTCAGGAGGCTCAGGAAAAAGTGATATCTACAGCTTTGTCATTGATTCAAGTATTAAGCCTGTTCCGGTGACTTATCTTAAAGGAGTTGTTTATGATGCCATAACGAATATCCGGCTTGGATCATCCTTTACACTCATTGATCTGAAAACAGGTGATACACTCGTGGAATCCAATTCTGATCCTGTCACAGGCGAATTTATTCTCTGCCTTCCCTCCGATAAAAACTATTCTCTGCATGTGGCAAAAGATAAATATCTTTTTTATTCAGATAATTTTACCCTGATAGGCAGAAATACCGAGCTTTCGCCTTTTTTTAAAGACATTCCCTTGAAGCCGTTGAAACCTGGCGAGACGGTCGTTCTCAACAATATATTTTTTGATTTTGATAAATCAGACATCAAAGATGAGTCACAATCTGAACTTCAAAAATTGATCAGTTTTCTTGAAGAAAACCGAAATCTAAAAATCGAAATTTCAGGGCATACGGATAATGTCGGAAATTTATCCTATAATAGTGACTTATCTGAGCGAAGAGCCAAGGCAGTGTACGATTTTCTGGTAAAATGCGGAATTCCTTCATCTCGTTTGGATTACCGGGGATATGGTTCCTCGCAGCCCATCGACAGCAATGATACACCTGAAGGTAGAAATCACAACCGCAGAACTGAATTTAAGATAATAGGCGCTCAATAATTCTCTGGCAAATTCCTTGTTAGTAAAATTCTAATATTATTTCTATATTTTTTTAACTATTATATAGAAAAATACCTTTATTTTTGCAGACTTTATAGCAAGTGTTTTTGCTTTTTTTATTGTATATAATTGGTTACCAGCCTTTCAGAGGGTTGTGCCACATAACCGACATCCATAGCCAAAACGGATAAAAGGCAGGACATATGGTTGGGTAATCATCTGGCAATCAATTATATACGTTGGTAGTTAACGGGTAGACCAGAAAATATACCCTTTTAACAAACAAAGTTAATTTTATGTGCACAGATGATTACTCAAACGTTACCTTTAATATCCTTTCCGAAGGTAAATGGCCTTAATGGAATGGTGATCGGGAATCGTATTCCCAGAGAGTATTTCGTTACCAAAGGTTCCGGAGAAAGTGATATCACGGTTCATGCCGGTTCATATCATTTGGCTCTCCGTGCCGCCGGAATAGAACGGGTCAATATCATGACCTATTCTTCTATCATGCCTGCCATAGCTCAGGAAATCGAAAGACCTAAAAACCTTGTACATGGATCTGTGATGGAATCCATCATGGCTGTCGGTAACTCATTACAAGGTGAACGCGTCAGCGCCGGTATCATCCTGGGTTGGCTCTATGACAGAAGAAGTAATGAAAAATTCGGCGGACTGGTGTGTGAACATAATGGCAATTACTCAACTGACGAAATCGAACTTCTTCTTAAGGATAGCCTGAATGAATTATACATCAATGGATTTGAGGAAGACTATTCCCTGAAAGAAAAACGAATTATTACTGAATCATTTATTCCAGGGAAAAAGTATGGTACAGCACTGGTGGCTCTTTGCTTTACGAACTACCTTTATCCGGTGCTATCCAAAAATGGTAATGACAGCATTTTCAAACAGTCCATTTAAGCACAATACCAATGAATTTTGCTGGTATTCCAGATGAATTTTCGCGACTGGAAACATCGCGCATTGTAGTATTACCTGTTCCATACGATAAAACAAGTACCTGGATCAAAGGATCTGATAAAGGTCCGGAAGCTATCATCGAAGCATCAGCAAATATGGAATTATATGACATTGAAACCGATAGTGAGGTCTTTCGGTTTGGTATTTATACTTCTGATCCTATAAGTCACGATAGCACTCCCAAAAAAATGGTGCATTCAGTATACAAGTTGGTGAATAACTATATTAAGTCTGGGAAATTTGTGGTGACTCTTGGTGGAGAACATTCCGTCAGTATTGGTTCAATTATCGCCCATGCTGAATCATTTTCCGATTTCAGTGTTCTGCAACTGGATGCTCATGCCGACATCCGTCACGAATACGAAGGCAGCATTTACAACCATGCTTGTGTGATGGCCAGGGTAAGAGAAATATGCCCCTATGTGCAGGTTGGTATAAGAAGTATGGATGTGGATGAAAAACCATTTATGACTGGACACCATGTGTTTTTTGCCAAAGATCTCTATGACCGGAGTGAATGGATGAATGACGTCATAGGTCAGCTTTCAAAAAATGTTTACATCACCCTTGACCTTGATGTATTTGATCCGTCAGTCCTTTCTTCCACAGGTACACCGGAACCAGGCGGATTGGAATATTATCAGATGATCACCCTTCTCAGGAAAGTTAATGAATCGCTAAATGTTGTAGGCTTTGATGTTGTTGAACTATGCCCCAATCCTGCTAATAAATCTTCTGATTTTCTTGCTGCAAAACTCGTATATAAAATGCTTAGCTATAAGTTCTGTCTTTGAAAAATGAAAATTCACATGACGAAAGAAAAGAAATTTTTTCTGAAAGAAACTATCAAACACATTGACATTAAGTCTTTTGATGCCACACCTATTATCGTTGCCATGCGCGACATGGGCTTCTCATCCCGCGATACAGCTTCTGCGGCTGACATTTTTGAACGGATGCTGGACGATAAGGATTGCACAGTCATCCTTACACTGGCAGGAAGCACCAGCGCTGCCGGTTGTATGCAGGTATATGTGGATTTGGTGAAAAATAACATGATCGATGTGATCGTTGCAACAGGAGCATCCATAGTTGACATGGATTTCTTTGAGGCATTGGGTTTCAAACATTATAAAGGTTCTCCTTTTGTCAATGATAAGACGCTGAGAGAATTATATATCGACAGGATTTATGATACCTATATTGATGAAGAAGAATTGCAAATGTGCGACAGTGCGATTCAAAAAATAGCTGAAGTTCTCGAGCCAAAACCCTATTCTTCACGTGAATTTATCAGGGAAATGGGACGTTTCCTGGTAAGATATTCGAAAAAAAAGGACTCCCTGGTACAGGCTGCTTTTGAAAATAATGTCCCCATCTTCTGCCCGGCATTTATCGATAGCAGTGCAGGTTTTGGTTTAGTCAAGCATCAGTGGGAAAATCCTGATAAACATGTTACCATTGATTCGGTCAGGGATTTTTTGGAGCTGACTAAAATCAAGATGAAAGCACAGAGTACAGGTTTGTTTATGGTCGGAGGGGGAGTGCCTAAAAACTTTGCCCAGGATACAGTTGTTTGTGCTGAAGTTCTTGGTTTTAATGTACCCATGCATAAGTATGCTGTCCAAATAACTGTTGCTGATGCCCGTGACGGAGCCTGTTCCAGTTCGACACTTAAGGAGGCCTCATCATGGGGTAAAGTGGATACCGTATATGAACAGATGGTCTTTGCAGAAGCTACTACTGTCCTGCCTCTTATATTTAGTTATTGTTATCATAAAGGAACATGGAAAAATCGCCGCAAATGGGAATGGGCAAAAATATTTGACGCTTAATGATAATTCCTTACAATTCTCTTATAATAAAATCCTTATCTTTGCACCCAATTTTTGAAAAGCAGACATATAGTCATGATTAATATTACTTTTCCTGATCATTCCGTTAAGCAATACCCTGAAGGTGTTACGGCCATAGATATTGCATCCGGCATCAGTGAAGGTCTGGCCCGAAGAGTTCTTTCAGCCAAAATTAATGGTGAAGTGTGGGATGCTTCCCGGCCCCTATACCATGATTCTACTTTTCGCCTGTTGACCTGGGACGATGAGGAAGGTAAAGCCACCATGTGGCATTCCTCTGCACACCTGATGGCTGAAGCCATCGAAAGCCTTTATCCAGGGGTAAAATTTGGCATCGGCCCGAATATTGAAAATGGCTTCTATTATGATGTCGACTTTATGGATTATTCCATTACCGAAGATGATTTGAGGAAGATCGAAAACAAAATGCTTGAATTGGCCAGGGAAAACCAGACATTCATCCGGGAAGAAGTCACAAAAGCTGAGGCGACAAAATATTTTACTGCAAAGGGCGATGAATATAAACTTGAGCTGATCAATGACCTTCAGGAAGGATCTATTACCTTTTATAAATCGGGCACTTTTACCGATCTGTGCAGAGGTCCTCACCTCCCTGATACAAGCTTTATCCGGGCTGTTAAACTGCTGACTATTGCCGGTGCATACTGGAGAGGCAATATTAAGCGAAAGCAACTGACACGGATTTATGGCATCACATTTTCCAAGCAGAAAGACCTGACCGATTTCCTGGAACTATTGGAAGAAGCAAAGAAAAGAGACCACCGTAAGCTTGGGAAAGAACTTGAACTGTTTACATTCTCACAGAATGTGGGATCTGGACTGCCATTGTGGTTACCACGTGGTGCGCAGCTTCGTGAGCGTCTGGAAAATTATCTGAAAAAATTGCAAAAGAAGGCAGGTTATTTACCGGTTGTAACTCCTCATATCGGCAATGTTGAACTGTATAAGATTTCTGGTCATTTCGAAAAATATGGTAAAAATTCATTTCAGCCGATATCAACCCCTGAAGAGGGCGAACAATTTTTCCTTAAACCGATGAACTGTCCGCATCATTGTGAGATTTACAAAGACCGTCCACATTCCTATAAAGACCTTCCGATACGTTATGCCGAATTTGGAACCGTCTACCGTTATGAACTGAGTGGTGAACTTCACGGTCTTACTCGTGTCAGAGGTTTTACTCAGGATGATGCACATATCTTCTGCCGTCCCGATCAGCTTAAAGAGGAATTTGTAGGCGTGATGGATATCGTGTATACGATATTCAAGGCATTGGATTTTAATGATTTTACCACCCAAATATCGCTACGTGATCCCAGTAATAAAGAAAAGTATATAGGATCTGACGAGAATTGGGAAAAAGCAGAAAATGCCATTCTGGAGGTAGCAAAAGAAAAAAACCTGCCTGATATTGTCATCGAGTATGGCGAAGCTGCATTTTATGGACCAAAGATGGACTTCATGGTTAAAGATGCACTCGGGAGAAAATGGCAGCTTGGAACCATACAGGTCGATTACAATCTCCCTGAACGTTTTGAACTGGAGTATACAGGCAGTGATAATCAAAAGCACAGACCGATCATGATCCATCGTGCCCCCTTTGGCTCAATGGAACGATTCGTTGCACTGTTGATTGAACATACCAGCGGTAAATTCCCGTTATGGCTTACTCCCGATCAGGCTATCATATTGCCAATCAGCGAAAAATATCTTGATTATGCAAAAAAAGTTTTAGATTTGCTGAATAATTGCGATATTCGCGCCCGAATTGACGAGAGAAATGAAAAGGCGGGAAAGAAGATCCGTGATGCTGAGGTCAGTAAGATTCCCTACATGCTTATTGTCGGTGAAAAAGAAGAGGTGCAGGCCATGATTTCTGTTAGAAAGCAGGGAGTGGGTGATATAGGTGTTTTTACAGTTGCTGATTTTGCACGCCGCGTGAAGGAAGAGATTGAGAAAGTATTAGATAATTAATATTTAATTCATTTATTAACAAAACGATAGGAGGAATAAACAATAGCAACAACGTTCAATAATCCTGGAGGACAAAGGAATATTACCAAAAAGGAAGATAAATACAGGGTAAACGAGGGAATCAGATCGCCTGTAGTACGAGTTGTAGGAGAAAATATTGAACAGGGTATTTATAACATCCGTGATGCAATCAGAATAGCTGAAAGCCTTGACCTTGATCTGGTGGAAATATCTCCGACAGCTAATCCACCTGTTTGTAAAGTCATTGATTATAAGAAGTTTCTTTATGACCAGAAAAAGAAGCTTAAAGAAATGAGGGCAAAGACGGCGAAAATCATTGTTAAAGAGATCAGGTTAGGCCCAAATACAGATGATCATGACTTCAACTTTAAGTTGAAACATGCAATAAAATTCCTTCAGGAGGGTGCAAAAGTGAAAGTCGATGTATTTTTCAGAGGTCGTTCAATCGTTTATAAAGAACAAGGGGAAATTATCCTGCTTAGGTTTGCACATGACCTGACTGAATATGGAAAAGTCGAGCAATTGCCCAGGTTGGAAGGAAAACGTATGACCCTGATCATTACACCTAAAAAATAGAAACTGAATTAAAACCATAAATACACGCAGGAAATGCCAAAGATGAAGACGAAATCCGGTGCCAAGAAACGATTTTCTTTCACCGGTACCGGCAAGCTGAAAAGGAAACATGCTTTCAAGAGCCACATCCTGACAAAGAAATCCAAGAAACGTAAACGCAATCTCGGTTATTTTACCATTGTGGATAAAACGGATGCTGGAAAAGTCAAACAGATGCTTGTCCGGTAAGCGGTAATAAATTTAATTATTAACTTACTCTCAGCACCTAAGTTTCCTTGATCCGGAACGCTGAAGTAAAAAAAGAACAAAAATGCCACGATCAGTTAACTCAGTCGCTTCAAGAGCGAGACGAAAAAAAGTCCTCAAGCGGGTCAAAGGCCAGTTTGGGGCCAGAAAGAATGTTTGGACAGTAGCAAAGAATGCTTACGAGAAAAGCCTTCAGTATGCATACACCGACAGACGCAAGAAGAAAAGAAATTTCCGCAGTCTGTGGATTACCCGAATAAACGCCGGGGTCAGAGAGTATGGATTATCATATTCGGAATTCATAGGTATGCTGAATGAGAAAAATATAAGGATCAGCCGTAAGGTCATGGCCGACCTAGCCATGAATAATCCTGAAGCGTTCAAAGCTATCGTTGATGCTGTTAAAAGCTGATTCAGAATTTGATCACCTTTTTAACTGTTGATTCCGATTTATTTCCAATCTGAACGTAATATATCCCATCAGGATAATCCATCAGATCTAATATAGATTTATTTCCATTAACGGAAAAAGGCTTCAATATTGGATGCCCTTCTGCGTCATACACCTGAATGAAATTATCTTTGAAACAAATGCTATTGTCTGGAGAAATGGTGTATAATCCGTTTCCGGGATTAGGAAAAATATTCCACATATTAGACAATAGGGTTGTTATATCACTTATTCCCCCATCGGTAGTATGAAAGATGATCCCATCTTTACCAACGACCCATCCATTGTTTTCATCACTGAAATGGATCCCATTGAAAAACTTATATGCTGGTGCTGAAAATTGCTGTGTCCATTGTGCCCCGCTTGTAGTGGTATAATAAAGCTTATCTCCCTGAAGAGCCCAACCTTTGTTCTCATTTATAAAAAAAAGAGCGGTAATAGGTCCGTCAGCCCCTTCAGGCAGCTGTTCAGTCCAGTGATCACCAACATCGGTCGAATGTACAATCATATTATTCAGTCCAACCCATCCTATGTAAGGATTGATGAAAAATACCGAGTACAACAATTCATTTATACCTGGATCCCTGATGGTCCATACATCGCCGCCATTTAAAGTATGAATCAGTACTCCGATCTCAGTTCCACCTGTTGCCCATCCATTGTTCACATCGCTGAATGATACGGATAATAATTTCTGCATGGTACCTGAGAACTGGAAGTACCAATGTTCACCTCCATCGTTGGTATTTAAAATGACACCATTATCGCCGACAATCCAGCCAGTGTTTGAATTTATAAAACAAACATCATAAAGGTCAACGATATATTCGTTAATCTGTTCGGTCCAGGTGTTACCACCATCCATTGTATGATAAATTTTGCCCATTGTTCCGCATACCCAGCCGGTAGTATCACTGGTGAACCAAACACCTTCCCAATAGGTGGATGGCTGGAGTATTTGCAGTTCCCAGTTCTCTCCGCCATCTGTTGTTTTAAGGATTGTTCCATTGTATCCGACCACCCAACCTTTAGTGCTGCTCTCAAAGTGCACATCTGTGAGTGTTTTTGTGATCCCAGAACTCTGGGGAGTCCATCCACGCTGTGAATATACCATCGTCGATATAAGAAAGAGAACATGAAGCAGAAACCACTTGTTAGATATTTTCATTTTAATCATAATACATTGGTTATAAAATAATTATACATTTTTATCAATTTTATTTTGTACATTTCATTTTTCATTTTTTCCTTTTTCAGGATGAGTTCTTTTATCTGTTCCGTCAATATTCGCTTTGCCAGAATGTTCTTCTTTTGATCAAGCAGGTACATAACAGGTGAGGAATGCACATCATAAAGGTCATGAAAATTACTCGTCATGCTTAGGTAGCCATTGACATTTATCCATCTGAGATCTTTTTCATGGATATACTTTTTCCATGCTACGATAGATGTGTCGATACATACTGCATAGACTTCAAAATTCAGGCTATCATGGCTGTTATTATAGAAGGCTTTTAATAACGGAGTCTCTTTCTGGCAATGACCACAATCTTTTTCCCAGAAATATATTATTGTGTATTGTGCATTTATGCTATAAAGCGAAACAGGAATGTCATTCGTGTCCAGCAATATCATAACAGGAGCCGGCTTGCCGATAAGCAGCGGATCAAGTATTTTAGCCCTGTCGATAAGGTTTTGTCTCACAGTTTCATTAAGCCAATCCAGGCGCTGTGGACGAATATATTTTTTTACCAGGTGAACGAAAACAGCATCCATCCCCATGATTTCTGAACGCTCATATTTGACGATAAAATTCCACAGAAGATATTTGAAGATTTCATTATTACCTGCAACATTCAGCAATAAACGGTCAATTTCCTGACATAGTGAGTCTGCTACAGGAATGACAAGTTTCGCAAAATAGTCATCGATTTTTTTCTGGAATAAGGGGGTTCGTAATAACCTCTCATCATTCAGGTCAAAATTATCCCAATAATGCTGCTTATAATACCGGTAAGCAAAAGAGGAATCTGTATTGCCGCTCATCGATCCGGGATCAGGAGGTATTTCTGGTTCAATGGAAGCTGTGAGAAAAGTGGCAAGAAAAGTACCGCTATGACGGTAAATGACATTGTTCCGGTAGTCTTTTACTTCCCTGTCTACCTTTAGAATCTCTGAACGGATAATGACAACCGAATCTTCTCCCTGGGAAGGTCGCTTTAGCAAATTCTGCCAGTAATCCACTTCTTTATATTTCTTCGACAAAAAATTGATGTATTCATAAAACAAGGTGTTCTCCTCTGATCCTTTGAACTTCATTTGTTTTGTAAAATCTGCTGCATCGGTTTCAATTCGGAAATTCTGCCTGTCGGTGATGATGAAGTCAAATAACTTGTTTTTCTTTTGTCCGGCTATTAGATACATTCCGGCATCGAGAGTGGTATCGCCCTGAAATACACACTCTCCTGAGGAATTGCAAAAGGCTGTATCGATCAGAAAAGTCTTGTCACCGAAATAACTGGCTAAAAAGCATACAGTATCCGATAATTGGTTAATCCTGATAATGATTTTATACCCTCCAGGGGCGGCACCAACAAATAATGAGCAGAGAGCAACTATAAGTAAAGTATAAACGGTTCCCTTTCTCAACATCTTGACAGGAGGTAATGAATTTTTAAGTTTCTCAAAGGTAAATATTTTAAATAAAGGTTCTGCCGTGATTACCTTCATTATGTCGTTATATGATCAGAAATTTGTATTTTAGTATAGGATTTTAAACCTTTGTTCCCATTACGGATATCCGGAGAAAGAGCCGACAAACATTAATTCGAACTGATGCGATTAGCGATTCTGACAATCATCCTCTTTTGTTCTGTCTTTGATGCCGTATCACAGCACGACATGGATTCATTGCTTTACTACCGTGGCAAATCTTTCCAGAATTACCTCCTGATCAAAGACACGATGACACGTCGGACATGGATCAATATGAGGAATTATTCCGAAAGCCTTGAAGCTATCGTAAAAACTGATGATATTATAATCGATTCGGTGCTTCCTGATCTGATAAACAGACTCCAGACAGCCAGTGAGAAAACTATTTTCTTACAGCAGCAGTTAACTGAAAAAGAGCAATCACTCGGAAAATCTGAAACCGAAGTCAAAAATCTTCATCTTTTATTTGATTTCCTTTTTTTTATAGGGGGAGCCGTTTGCTTACTGTTCCTTACATTTCTAATTGTGGCGATTATTTACATTTTCAAATTCAGGCGTCGCAAAAGGTTGGTCTCTGAAAAAGACACTTATCTTGCCGGATTAAATAAACAAATATCCGGTCAAAACAGCATTATCCAGAAGCTGGAAACAGAGGGACAACATGTAAGTAACCAAATCGGGAAATTTTCAGAATCCAATCAGTTACTCCTCGCCGAAAAAGAAGCCCTTGAAAATGAATTATTGGAATTACGGTCTGCATTTGAAAAAGAAGTGTACATGCGTAAAGAAATCGAAGCAGAACTGAAGCAATTACTGAAGATAATAAATGACAAATAACGATAATTCCTCTCTCATATCTGATCATTGATAATTGATCATTGAGTAATCTCCACTTCTCTCTCAACATTATTCCCAAACCAGGCCTGATCCTCAATAAGCATCTCAATGACTAATCTGTATCTTCCGGGTTGATCAGGAGTGATGACAAGTATATCCTGTTCGGATTTTTTTATGATGTAACTTTTCAATGGTGTTCTGATACCATCCCATTCAATGAGTTCTTTATTTTTGTACCAGTGATAAGCTATCTTTATTTTCTTTTGCAAATCACCTGTAATAGGAGTACTATTAAGATTCTCAATATTAACCGGCAGATAGACAGCTTCACCGGTTTTAAATGTATATAATCTGGAATAATGAAATGAAAGTTTCAAATTTTTACCGAATGATGTCATGTTTATCGGAATCATTTCAAGTTCCCGGTAAAGGCCATTACAAAGTGTGAAGTAGTTAGGATTAAGATAGCTTACTTCACAAATATCCCACTGCTGGAATATAAACTGGCCAGGTTTCAGATTCATCCTGTTATCCCTGAAGTTTAAATCAGATTGAGTGATCAGTGATACTGTGAAATCTCTTCCTTTCTCAGAAGAGTACAATATAGATTCGACCGGCAATGACCAGCCGAAAGGCATTGTCAGATTTTTGTCTTCATTTTCGTTTATGAAAAATTTATCTCCCGGCATTTGCCTGCCATAAGCTGCCAGACCTTTGATATATGCGACCCTTTGCCCGAAAACCTCTCCCGCTTCAACGATTTGTATTATCCTAAAGATAACAATAGAGGCAATGACTACTATACTTGAAATGTGACTGATTCCTTTTGTGTTTCTGAAGACTTCAAAGATGAATGGTATCACCAGTATGGGAACTATCGGAAAATATACCTGTTGCATATATCTGCCTGTCTGGAGACCATCACTGGTAATATTAATAAGAATGATGTAACCTGATAAAAAAAGTACGATAAGTGCGGCTTGAAGTGATTTTTTGGAGAAATAAAGGTAAATCATTGACAAAATGAAGATCATTATCAGATCCCAGTAATATGTAATGAGATAAATGGACAATTTCGCCATATAGGAAAGGCTGATAATCTGTAGATGATGGTGGTGCCGGTTAAAACTAAAGAGATAGTTTATTTTTTCGCCTTCATAATCACTCATTGTGAGGGATTTGAAGACGATTCCGGCAATAACAAGAATCAACAGAAAAATATGAAGTCTTTTGATACCTCTCTCTTTAACAATTATGTCAAGTAGGATGGTAAATGCTAAAAGAAGTATACTCACCGGGTGGCTGGTCAAGATCAGAATAGCCAAAATCACCAACAGAATAAGTTCCCATTTCTTTAAAGGGATTTTTTGTAATAAAGCATAAAAAACGACCAGCAATCCTACGCCATAATACATTTCAAACTGCGGACAAAAATAACCGTGGGTAATACCTGCCAATTGCATCACTATGAGTGCTATTATGGCATATCTGTTTTTGAGATAGTAATATGTGAAGAGCGACAAAATATAAAAATAGAGGACGTGCCCTAGTGAATAGATAATGATGATTACCTTGAGAGGGATATGTAATATGACACCCGCTAAAGGGATTATCTGTGAAAAGGCCAGCACAACGCGGCCATGTTCTATCCAAAAGCTCCTGGCATTAATTACCCGTGACAGGTAGTAGCCTGCGTCGGCATAAAGTCTTTCCTCACTTAAAAGAATTGCAATAATGAATAAGCCGAGAAAGACCAAATGGAAGATGAGAGTCTCCTTTTTAGACATAACCTAATAGAAAATTTGATTATTCTATTTTTGCTCCCAGGTGCTAAGATAAGCTTTTTGAAAGACACTGAACCATTTTTTCCCATTGACATAATCCTTGATTTTAATTAAAGGATTAATATCGGGATAAAGCTTCTGATCCTCCGATGCCAGCTCTCTGCCGAGTCTTTGTTGTATAGTAAGGGTTTCTTTATCAGGAAATTGTCTGTCTTCTAAATGATGTAATATCGAAAGAGTATTTTCCGGATATTTAAGATCGATTAATTCCTTAGCTAAGCATAATAGCGTTTCATTACTGCCATAGCTTTTACATATTTCTGATAGAGTGACCATCTCCATCCCAAATGAAGCGATATTTTTTTCCTCATAAAAGCACTTGCTTTCAATGAACAGTTTGATGGCTTTCTTGCAGTTGCCTTCTATGACAGCTTCTGGCAAAAGAGCGGTCATTTTTTTATAGCTGATGGCCGGTGAATACTTTTGTGACAATGCGATCGCAGCATCAACATTTATAATACACG
Source organism: Bacteroidota bacterium (assembly GCA_026391695.1). Taxonomy (NCBI): domain Bacteria; kingdom Pseudomonadati; phylum Bacteroidota; species Bacteroidota bacterium. Next base: position 81,726 of record JAPLDP010000037.1, on the reverse strand, counting down.
AGGTGTCGTCCTGAGATAGATTTATTGCCTTTTTCAATATGGATTCCAGTGTCAGATAATTATTGTTCATGATAACATCTTCTGCATCAAGTAGCAAGTCGATATAACCCTGCTCAGCATTTAAGCATCTTCTTTTTTTGATCATCTCCTTGAGGTCTGAAAGTGCAGCAGAAATTTCCTGATCTTCAGTTAACCGGTAGGTGCTGGTCATCACGAGACATTCATCATAGAGAGTTTGTGATTTTTCCGGTTCATTGCCCCAGATGTGCATCCTTGCTATGCTCAGCTTCTGCAGGATGGGTGTTTTTCCTGCATTCATAATCAAGGAATCAAATCGGGGATCCTTTTCCAAACCGTAGCGTAACGATAGTTTTTCTGCTTCCCCGAGAATAGTCAGCAGCGTATCATTAGGAACATAGCCGGCTTCCTGGAATGCTTTTGTTATGTATGTATCAAAAATGATCTTATACCCTGTTCTGACGGCCTCTGCAGAAATGATGTACATACTGTTTTCTTCCTGAATTTTTGCTGCTTTTTCCAGGTAATTTTCTGAAAGGTCTGTGTTTCCGGCTTCCATAGCCTTCCGGGATAAAAGGATATAAAAATCATGCATTCCATAGGCTGCCTGCGATAACCTTATAAACATCTCTTCATTGTACTTCTGACCGCCATAATGTTCACAAAGACTGGTGGAATTTAATATCAGGTCGCATGCTTCGTAATAGCTACCCTCGCTGATTAATGAGTCAGCTTTATGAAGACACAGGGTGTAGTATATATTAGTGATTTGTTTCAATAAAACTGATATCGCAATGCTGTGTTTTTCATTGTAAGTGGCCGGTTTAATAAGGCTGACATATTTTGCCAGGTTCGAATTTGTAAATTCCGTCTTACCATATTCATAGTAAATCGACCCGGAAAGTAAGTCGGACTTTTTCGCCTGATCGAAAAACGACAGCAAATGGTCAATATAATGGCCGATCAGATTCAGGAAAAATTGTCTGGACAATGCCGGATGTGAAAAAGCCATCTTTTCTTTCAGAAAGTCCCCTAGTAGGACCTGCCGACGCATGAGCAGATCCAGACGGTCATAATATTTTATCGTGTCATGCATTTCAATGCCAAGTTCCACACCAAAGTGATTGTTGGTCAGGTGGTGAATGATTTGATCTGTCACTATATAGTGTGTAAATACTTCAGGAAGCCTGTTATTTGGAAATAATTCACATTTGTCAATGATTCTCATGGCAGTGTCAATGATACTGCCTGAAACATAATAATTATTGATTTCCATTATTTTATCATCAAATTTTTCCAGATCCTCTGTTCTGAAGCTGAGTGACAGATCCGAAAAAATGATTTGAAATGCGCTGGTATCAACATAATTTATCAGTTCCAAACTCGTATCAAAGACATCGCTATTATTGAAAAAGATGTTTGAAAAATGGATTTTATAAAGTGACACCACTCCATTTGAAGTAATATTCACATTAAAACTTACACAGGAGGGGTATAAATACTCTGAGATATTGAAATCCTTATAGAAGGTATCGCCTGAACAGTTTTTTCTGTTAATGGTAATATGGAAGATAAGAGTCGTATCGTTTACAGAGCTCAGTTTTTCCCGGTGTGATAAAGAGCAGGTAAATACCGTCGAGTAAGTGTCTTTATTGATGCTTTCGGAGATAATCTTGATAAAATGATTGATGATCGGATCCTTGTGGTGGATTTCATTGTGGAGATTATAATGAACAGTTTCATGAATGACAGTGTCGATGAGAATATTTTCCTGTTGAAAAGCCTTGAATGGGGAAAATAATGCTGAACAAAAAAACCAGGCAATGAGAAGTCTTTCTGACATGGATGTATTTATAAGAAAACCCCGAAAAGTTTCGGGGTTTTTAAATCTCAGGGTGCCCAAGACAAGACTCGAACTTGCAAGGCCTTAAGGCCACTACACCCTGAATGTAGCGTGTCTACCAATTTCACCACTTGGGCATTGGTGCCCAGGACAAGACTCGAACTTGCACGTCCGACCGGACACTACCCCCTCAAAGTAGCGTGTCTACCAATTCCACCACCTGGGCAAAGGGAGTGCAAAAATACGAAAAAAATCCAAAATAAAAATTTTATATTTTATATATCTTTGTTTTTTGAATAACAGTAGATTTATGTCTCTCTCTTTATCCCCAAGGGATTTTAATCAAATCAGTTCATTAGGCATTGATCTGGACAAAATTGAAACCCAGATTGAAAATTTTATTCATGGTTTTCCTTTTGTTGACCTTATAGCCCCTGCTACTGTGAAGCACGGCATCAAGGCTTTTAATGAATCTGAAATTAATAAATACATTGATTATTATGATGAAAATTTTCAGAAATGCCATTTGATAAAATTTATTCCTGCTTCCGGAGCCGCCAGCCGAATGTTCAAACATTTGTTTGAGTTTACCGAGAGAATAAGGGATGGTAAACATGTTTATGAGCACTTTGTGAAAGATAAGGGCTTTCATTCTATATACCGGTTTATTCAGGATATTCATCAGTTTGCCTTCTTTCCCGATTTGGAAAAGATAATGAAGGCAAATGGAGGAGATATAGAAAGATCATTGGAAAGTGGTGATTATAAGTCCATTGTTAATTCCCTCCTGACCCGGAATGGTCTGAATTATTCCAATCTTCCAAAAGGTGTGTTAAAATTTCATTATTATCCTAATGGCGCAAGGACACCTCTTGAGGAGCATCTTGTTGAAGGAGCAAATTATTGCCGGGATAGCAAAAATCAGGTTAATGTTCATTTCACTGTGTCGCCTGAGCATATGGATAAATTCACCGAACATGCCACACTTGTTAAAGATAAGTATGAAAAAAAGTTTGGTGTAAAATATGATATCAGCTTTTCCTTACAGAAATCATCTACAGATACTATCGCTGTCGACATGGATAACAGACCATTCCGCGATAAGAATGGCAACCTGTTTTTTCGTCCGGCCGGACATGGTGCACTTATCGAGAACTTAAACGATTTGAAAGGTGATATTATTTTTATTAAAAATATTGACAATGTTGTTCCTGAAAGGCTGTTAAATGAAACCATCCTGTATAAGAAAGCGTTTGGTGGATATCTGCTTCTATTACAAAGAGATATGTCAGATTTTTTAAGGATAATGGAATCACCGGTTAGCGAGGAGCAGATCGCTTCAATATGTCATTTCTGTCGTCAGGAATTGATGCAGGACATAAGTGAAGATTTTGGGCGTCTTACAAAACCAGAAAAAATTTCCCATCTATTTGATCTTTTGAACCGGCCAATCCGCATATGTGGTATGGTGAAAAATCTCGGTGAACCTGGAGGAGGACCATTCTGGGTGAAAAATGAAAAAGGCACCATATCCCTGCAGATTGTTGAAACATCACAGATTGACAGTAATAATCCTGCCCAGAGAGATATCCTCAATGGATCAACTCATTTTAATCCTGTGGACATCGTATGTGGTGTAAAGAACTACAAAGGAGAACCCATTGACCTGTTAAAATATATAGATCCATCCACAGGATTTATATCTATAAAATCGAAAGATGGCAGGGATATCAAAGCTCAGGAATTACCCGGTTTATGGAATGGCGCCATGGCCCAATGGATAACTATTTTTGTTGAGGTGCCTGTGATTACATTCAATCCCGTTAAAACTGTGAATGACCTGTTGAGAGAGGAACATCAGGGAAGATAATGAAAATTATAACACTGAAAATTCATCATTGAAATGAAAAATCAAACACAAATAACACGTGATATTTCAATTGATGACCTTGTGACTTTATATCCATTTACATTACACTATTTATCCCAGAAAGGTATACGGTGTATCGCTTGCGGAGAGCCTTTATGGCTGACACTGGAAGATGCTGCCAGGGAAAAAGGCTTTGATGACACCACCATCGATCAGTTTATCCATGAATTACGCTTGATGGCCATGCGTGAGGAAAACTATGAACGAAGAAGTAATAGGGTATTCAACTTTAAGAAATATTCACCCTCAGGTGACAATCCTTCCGGGCAGGTTTAAATTGGTTATAGTGAATAATCGTTATTATCTCCCGCTTCGTGAATAGGGCGATACATCCTGCCCGGCAAACTGCCTTCTCAGATACTTGAAATATCCTGCCACCGCAATCATGGCCGCATTGTCTGTGCTATACTCGAAACGTGGCAGATAAGTCCTCCATCCATGGGATACTTGCTTTGAAAGGATAGTTTTTCTTAATGCTGAATTAGCCGAAACGCCACCAGCAATAGCGATTTCCTTAATGCCGGTAATATCAGAAGCCTTCGTCAATTTTTCCATCAGAATCTCCACAATGGTGAACTGAAGAGATGCGCAAAGATTGGACTTGTTTTTTTCTATAAAATCAGGATCCTCAGTTAACCGATCGCGCAGGAAATACAGGAATGAAGTCTTTAACCCACTGAAGCTATAGTCCAGATCAGGGATACTGGGTTTAGGAAATTTAAAAGCATCAGCGTGTCCTTCTTTAGCCAATTTGTCGACCATTGGCCCACCAGGATAGGGGAGTCCCATGATTTTTGCTGCTTTATCGAACGCCTCCCCGGCAGCATCATCAAGCGTTCGGCCTATGATCTCCATGTCAAAATAATCCTTTACCAGGACGATTTGAGTATGACCACCTGATACAGTCATACACAAAAATGGAAAGGAAGGTACATCATGCTGCAGATCTTCTCTTTGGATAAAATGAGCCAGAACATGTGCATCCAGGTGATCTATTTCTATAAGCGGTATGCCTAATCCCATCGCAAAGGATTTTGCAAAGCTCGTACCCACGATAAGAGAGCCCAGAAGCCCCGGTCCTCTTGTAAATGCAATGGCTTGCAATTGTTTTTTATTTATCTTTGCTAAGTGCAGCGCCTGTTCAATAACAGGAATGATATTCTGCTGATGTGCCCGTGAAGCTAACTCAGGCACAACACCACCATATTTCCGATGCACATCCTGGTTGGCAATAACATTGGAAAGGATGACGTTGTTATGTGTTACAGCTGCTGAAGTGTCATCACAAGAGGATTCTATGCCCAAAATATAAATATCCATTGCAACTTGTGGAAGAGGCTAACAATCATATCAAACGCAAAAGTATAAAAAAAAGGATACTTAGGGTGTTCCTTTACTTCGTGCTTGCCGTCATTGCGCTTCTGATTATTCTTTATGGTCTTTTCCAGATTCCTGCTGTTCAGACTTATGCCGCAAAAAAAACCGCATCCTACTTGTCGAAAAAACTCAATACTGCCATTTCAGTTGGAACCATACACATCGGTGGCTTCCTGGATATTGTTGTTACTGATCTTTCCATTGATGACCTTCGTAGCAATAAAATTTTGGATGCCAAGAAAATACGTCTTGATTTGCGAAGGATAAAAATCAGGGATCACATTATTGAGCTGAATTCGGTCACCCTTGAGGAGAGCCTGATCGCACTCAGGACATACCGCAGCGACAGCCTGTACAATTTGCAGTTTATCTTTAATATTTTAACAGCCACTGATACATTACAGAACATTCCAATAAGTAAGAAATGGACAGTGACATGTACTGGAGTGAATCTGAAGAATTGCCATTTTATACTTAAAAATGAGGTACTCCAGACAGAACCAGACAGTTCGCGGTTTATTGATTTTTCTAATCTTGACCTCAATGGATTGAACATCAGCCTGACCGACCTGAAAATGATTGAAGATACGATATGGTGTAACATCAAGAACTTATCCTTCAAAGATCGGAGCGGATTTGACTTACGGGGATTTTCTGCAGGGATTTGTTTTAGTCCTGCAGGTTTGGATGCTAAAAATCTTAAAATTGAAACGAATAATTCCTTGCTTGATCTGGACCTGGGTTTGACGTACAATGGATTTACCGGATTCGGGGATTTCCTTAATGCGGTAACTATCAAAGCAGAAATCCGGCACTCGGAAGTCTTTATGGAGGATATTGCCTATTTTTCATCTGCTTTGAATGGTATGAATAATAAAATCACTTTGTCAGGAAAGATATCGGGTCCGGTGTCCAACCTTAAATTGCGTGACTTCCTTTTATTATTTGGGAGCTCAACCTATTTTTCAGGCAACATTAATGTATCAGGACTACCCAATATTGAAGAGACATATGTACAGCTTAAAATTAAAGAACTATCAACAAATGCCGGAGATATTGAACAGTTTTACCTTCCGGGAAATGCTGACAACCATCTTGACTTACCTGACATATTGAATGTGTTGGGAAATATTCGTGTCATTGGCACATTTGCAGGATTTTATGATGATTTTGTTACAAAGGCAACATTTTACACTGAAATTGGTACCCTATCCACCGATATTCTGCTAAAAAATAACCGGGCTGCCAAAATAGTTGGATACAGTGGTAAACTTGAGGCCATAGACCTCAATCTGGGTATCCTGACGGGTTTATCGCAGGATTTTGGAAGGATGGATATGGTTGCCTCCGTTACCGGCCACGGACTTAATAATAATACTGTCGATGTTAAAATGGATGTACTGATTGACACCCTGGAATTCAGGAATCATAAGTATAAACAAATCAAAATTGCAGGTGACTATTCCAAGAAAAAATTCAATGGTCTTTTAAGCGTTGATGATCCCTTTATTGGCTTGAATTTCACAGGACTAATCGATTTCAACGGTAAAAGTCCCCAGTTTGATTTTATCGCGGATATTCAGCATGCCAGGCTTTTTGACCTGGGACTCAGTAAAAGAGATACACTGGCTATGTTTTCAACATATATTGAAGTTAATATGGCCGGTAATGATCTGGATAATCTTATCGGAAAGGCAAAACTCAGCAACACAATTTACATAGAACATCAAAAGGAATACAGGCTGAATAATTTGGAACTTATTGCATCCAGTCCGAATTCAACATTTCGAAAGATCACCCTGGTTTCTGATTTTATTGATGCCAGTATTGAAGGTGAATTTTATCTCACGAAATTGCCTCAGGCATTTACAAAAGTCTTTGATAGGTACTTAACACACCTTATTCCAGAGGATTCTGTTACTAAAATGACAGTTAACCCCCAGAGATTTGATCTGTCAGTTAATTTAAAGGACATTTCAATAATATCTGAATTGTTTTTTCCAGGAATAACTATATCGCCAAATTCGACTTTGACCGGGACTTTTGATTCAAGGACCGGTCAAATGGAAGTTTTATTCAACTCTCAGTCAGTTGTTGCAGCAGGTCGAAAATTTGAAAATTATTATCTGAATGGGCATACAACAGACGATTACTTCGAAATTATGACAGGGGCAAGCCATTTATGGTTTAAGGAAGCGAGTCCTGGTGATACTCTCCAACTGGGTATTGATGCCCTTAAAATAAATACCAGGTTTGCCAGCGACAGCGTTCGTATTGGTTTATACTGGAATGATTCGTTGACTTATTCCAGAAATTCCGGTAATATTGATGGATTAATTTCTTTAACCCAATATCCTTTGATTGATTGCCGGATTGCCTCAGGATCAATGGTCATTAATGATTCCGCCTGGACAATAAGACCGGATAACCAGATTTTGATCGACTCCAACGCCGTCACAATTAAACAGCTTACAGTATCTGGCCCTCATGTAGGATTGGAAATCGACGGCACTGTATCAGGAAATCCTTCCGACCAGCTAACAGTAAAATTTGATCAGTTTGACATCTCATATTTTAACCTTCTTCTTAAGAATAAAGGAATTAATATGAAGGGTGTTATAAACGGTCAAGTAACATTTGCAAATCTTATCAATGCACCAAACATTATTGGTGATCTGACTGTAAGGAAGTTCAATTTCAACCAGGAAGAACTTGGGGTTATGACACTCAAAACGAATTGGGATAATGTGGCATCAAAGCTGACGACTACTGTTGAAATTCTTTATCAAGGCACCGATACTGTCTCAAGGACTTTAGAGGTGACTGGCGCCTATTACCCCAATGATAATGAACATACATTCGATTTTACCATTAATATTTATAATTATAAACTTCACACACTATATCCTTTCTTCGCATCATTCTTCAGCTCCTTTAACGGTTATGCTTCAGGCAATCTATATCTCAAGGGCAGCAAGTCATCACCGAAGCTTACAGGTAATGTAAAGGTCCGCAGGACAGAGTTTAGGATTGGTTTTCTGAATACGCTCTATTCACTGTCCGACAATATAGAATTTGGCACTGATTATATTGGTTTTAATAATGTCACTGTCTATGATACATTGGGACGTTCAGCCATCGTCAATGGCAAAATATATCATAAATTTTTCAGTGATATCCGTTTGGATCTTGCGATATCACCATCAGATTTTATGGGTATGAGTAACACTCCGTCACAAAGTCCTCTTTTTTATGGGGACGCATTGGCATCAGGAGTAGTCAAAATCACCGGCCCTGTTGAAAATATTATGTTTGATATTAAGGCGAAAACAGAAAAAGGTACCAGGGTTTTCATCCCTATCAGTTACACGGCCGATGTGTCGGAGAATAATTTTATCCGATTCAGGTCAAGTGAGGATTTTGGAAGACCTGCCCCTCTCCATGATCCTGGGATCAGTGGATTGACAATGAATTTTGAGCTTGATGTGACCAACGATGCAGTTATTCAGATTTTTCTACCCATGCAGATGGGTAATATTAAGGTTTCCGGTGATGGTTTGATGAAACTGGGTATAAATCCCAATGGTGAGTTCAATATAAACGGAACGTACATTATGAACTCAGGTTTATTTTACTTTACAATGAAAAACCTGATTAGCAGGACTTTTAAAATTCAGGAGGGAGGCACTATATCCTGGACTGGTGATATCTATGATGCACGTGTCAACTTGAAAGCCATTTATCAGGTCAGACCAAGTTTGAGCGGTCTGCCGGTAACGACAGGTGATACGTCTGCTCTTTCACAACGTATTCCTGTGAACTGCACCATCGGATTAACAGGGAGCCTTTTTAACCCGGATATCCATTTTAGCATTGACCTTCCGGATGCATCCGAAGATGTCAGGAATATCGTTTATTCTGCTATCGACACAACCAATGAGATGTCAATGACCCGGCAGGTGCTTTCACTTCTGGTGCTAAACAGCTTTAGCTTTAGTACAGGAGGAAATAACGTGATGTCAGGTATGGGAATAAATACGTACGAAATACTTGCCAATCAGCTTAGCAACTGGCTTTCACAGATAAGTGACGAATTTAATATCGGTGTAAATTATGTTAAAGGTGATGCCATGTCGCCTGAACAGCTGGAACTCGCTCTTTCAACACAATTATTTAATGATCGTGTTCTGATAAACGGTTCTGTTGGTTTTGGAGGGTATCAGAATTCGGCAAATAATGCCAGTCAGGTTGTCGGCGATGTACTCATCGAGGCTAAAATCACACCTGATGGACGATTCAGGGTCAGAGCATATAATAAAAGTAACACCATCGACCTTTCGAATGATAACGCACCGTATACACAAGGTGTCGGCGTGTCATATCGGAAGGATTTTAATCGATTCGGCGATCTGTTCCAAAGAAAACGTAAGAAAGCCGAAGCAGTTAATAAAGTCGTACTTCGTTAGTAACATATCTTGACCTGACAAAATATTTGTATTTTAGCGTCACTATCTTTATTACAATATATTTATGAAACGATTTCTTTTCCTTTCCTTTTGGGTAGTGCTTTTTTCAATATCTGGTTTACCACAAATAACCATTACTTCGGATGATATGCTTGAAGTAGGTGATACAATCCGGTCAAGCAATACTCTCACAACGGGTACTGTTGACTTCACTCTTACAGGTGAGGATTATACCTGGGATTTTTCGACTCTGAGTGTTCTTTACCAGCAAGTCGACACATTTGTCAGCGTATGGTCGACACCTTTGGTTTATCAGCTTATTTTTTTCTACCCGATTGTTGCAACAGTAGCCCAGAAACAGGCAAATTTTGATCTTATCCCGGGCTTGCAGGTGACGGATGTATATAATTATTATAAAGGATCAAACAGCGCCTTCTGGGAAGCAGGTTATGCTTTCACTGTGAATGGGATACCATTGCCTCTAAAATATGATGACCCTGATGTCTATTATAATTTCCCTGTTGAATACGGGGATGTGGATTCATCTTCTTCGGCTTATAGCATTGGCGTCCCGGGATTTGGTTTTTACAGTACATCCCGGCATCGGAAAAATACTGTCGATGGCTGGGGAACATTGACCACTCCCTTTGGAACCTTTGAAACACTCCGCATAAAGTCAGATCTTCAGATTAATGATAGTCTCTATATTGATACCCTGAATATCGGCTTCCCCATTAACAGAACACTGACTGAATACAAATGGATGGCGAATGGATTTGGCGAACCACTTTTACAGGTTACCCAGGAAGGACTTGTGACCACAGTCAAATATATTGATTCACTGCGAATATTAACTCATATCCAGTCTGATGAATACAAAACCGGATTTCTGGAATTATATCCAAATCCCTGCGATGATTTATTCTATGTGAATACTGCCGGATTTAAACAGGGTCCTTTTAAAATTGAGATTTATTCTGTCACAGGCCAGATTCTATTGCAAAGGGATTATCACCATGTTCCTGCGGGAAACCCGGTTATAAGTATTAATATCAGCAAGTTGGAGCAGAGCAATGGTATTTATCTGGTTGTTTTACGGAATGAAAATGCTCTATATTTTCAGCGATTAATTGTTAAGTGATACCATTGATTTTCCATTATTTGATAATCTTATCAAGTACAGGTTTCGCCACATCCTTATGCACAAGGATGTTCATCATTTTCAGCCTGATATAATCCTGGTGCATGAATCTGTACCCTTGTGGGGGCGCATCAAATGCTCCGCTGCCTGAATCTTTTACCAGAAACCAGTATGTTCCATCTTGAATCGTGTAACCGACAATATGAATGCAGTGGTCATCGGTTGTACTCTGATTGACCAGTCGTAATTGCCGTGAAGAGGCATTGATAAAATCAGCAGGTATATCAAAAGATGGGATGACCGATACTTTTTCCCTGCTGCTATGGCCGGGCTCGCTTACATCACCGCAAATACTAACTGTGTATCCTTTTGAAACAGAATTGGTGATAATACTAAAATAATCCTCCAGCGACACATTGTAATAGTCTGTTGAATGCCACCAGTTATCAGGTTCAACCAATTCTCCTCTTTCATTATAGGGCAATTCCATTGTCGACATAAAACTATAATAATCATATAGGTTTAATTTGAGCACATCTGTAAGGAATTGTCCCGGTGTAAATTCTTTTCCCTGAAATGTAAATTTTTGAGGTGGTTCGCCCATATAACTTTTTAAGATGGACTGAATGGTTTCAATAATGGTTTTTTCATTCCAGAAGTTATTCTCTTTGACAAAAGTCAGAAACTTGTTCATCTCATCAACCATTTTGCCATGGTCATGAAATTCCTGATCTTTTGGCTTGCCCGTGTAAGCATCGAATGGTATAGCTCCGTAAGTTTTCATGGTCCTGATGACAGCATTGGCTTCAGAACCTTCGGCAAAATATATATCTCCTTTGTTCCTTACGAATGCTCTGGCACGCTCAACATATTCCCAGTATACAATATACATTTCCGATAGCTTTACTTGAATACCTGCAAGACGATTTATTTCTGATTCGAAAAAGGATATTCCTGCGAAACACCAGCACGTGCCTGTTATACCCTGCGAAAGGGGTGGATTATGCCAGAATGTGGTATACTTCGTGATGTCGTTTGGGAAATTATACCCGGTGAAATCAACCGTAAAGTATGTTGAAGATCCTGACTCCCCATCCTTTTGGTCATCTTTATTAATGGATTTCAGGATAACATCCCTGAAATATCCGGATTGCTTTTCTTTATATACACCTGTGTCCTTAGCTGGTTTTACCTGTGCGATTGTTAAAGATGAGTTGAAGAGGATGCACAATAAAAATAAAATAGAAATTTTTCTGTTCATCTGAATAAAATTGAAAGTTTGTATCATTTTTATGCTTGGCTAAAGTACAGATTTTTTTACCAACATTGATGACTTCCCTTTCAACACTGCATCCATAAAAAGCAGATCATATAAAGATTAGACCGATCAGAAATTTGCGTAATTTTATTGGCGCAAATTATGATACATGAGCCTGTTGATCTACCGGTCGTCTGCCGGATCGGGGAAAACTTTCACACTGGTTAAAAAGTACCTGGAACTGGTGATTTCTGATCCATCCCGCTTCAGGAATATACTGGCCATCACCTTTACAAATAAAGCAGCTAATGAGATGAAGGAGCGTGTGCTTCTTTATCTCAGGCAGCTTTCTGATCCGGAGCAGTTTAAACAATCTGTTGCCGTGAGGTTTCTGTTACCGGAAATCATGGAAAAAACAGGCATGAATGCCTCAACCGTCACTCAAAGAGCTTCAGATGCGCTGACGCTTATTTTGCATCATTATTCAGATTTTGCCATTTCCACTATCGACAGCTTTGTTTACAGAATCATCAGAACATTTGCTCATGATATTCACCTTCCTTATGACTTTGATGTTGAACTGGATACGGATAATCTTAAATCTAAGACCATTGACCTTCTGATCAGCCAGGCAGGTACTGAGTCCAACCTGACCAGGGTGCTCATGGATTTTATTGAAACAAAAGTCAGCCAGGAAGATAGCTGGCAAATCGATTATGACCTGCAGAAGTTTACCGAAGCTATTTTAAACGAAGAAGGGGAGAAGTATCTGGAGAAATTGAAGAATCTTTCCTTCGATGACTTCATGCAGATCAACAGAACACTTGGCGAAATAGTCTATACTTTTGAGAATTCACTATTTGGCCTTGCTTCGGCAGTTCTGGAAAAAATTGATGATAATCACATCCAGCGGAGTGCTTTTTATTATCATACACAGGGATTGATAAAGTATTTCGAGTATATCTTCCGTAAGGAATTTGATAAACTGGAACCCAACCAACGTGTCAGGGAGACAATCGACAGCGACCGGTGGTGCAGCAATTCAGCGACAACTGATGATAAAGCCTCCATCGAAATGTTAAAACCGTATTTGTTGGATGCTTACCATAAAATCAGAGTAATTAGGGAACGTAATTACCAGGAATATTTAGTAAGTAAAATATTGAAGCGCAATATTTTCCCAATGGCCCTTCTTAATGAAATTGAGAAGGTGATGAATGAGATGAAATTGCGTAACAGGTTTATTCATATATCAGAGTTCAACAAGAGGCTAGCATCATTTGTTGTCAGCGAACCTGTACCATTCATTTATGAGCGACTTGGTGAAAAATACAGGCATTTCCTCATCGATGAGTTTCAGGATACTTCCATCCTCCAGTGGCAAAATCTCCTGCCCCTCTTGCATAATTCGCTATCGTACGGAAACTTGAATATGCTTGTCGGTGACGGTAAACAGGCAATTTATCGATGGAGAAACGGTGAAGTCGAACAATTCATCAAATTGCCTGAAGTTTTTAAGAAAGAGAATAATCCTTCTTTATCGGAGGTTGAAGGGAGTATCCTTCAAAATCATGAAATATTGCATCTTAAACAGAATTTCCGTTCTAAAGCTGAGATTGTCAGCTTTAATAATGATTTTTTCACCGTAATAAAACAACTTCTTTCAGATGATTTCAGGAAGATTTATGACCAGCATGATCAGCAATATCAGCCTGAAAACATCGGTGGCTATTTGCAATGCGAGTTCCATAGTAAAGAGAATGCAACTGATTCATTTGAGGAATATAATTTTTCCAGGGTGAAGGAGTTAATCGCGGAACTTCAGAATGATGAATTTCACTTAAAGGATATTGCTATCTTATGTCGGAAGAATGATGATGCCAGTGATTTGGCAAGATATTTACTGGAAGAAGGAATAGATGTTGTTTCATATGAATCATTGTTGTTAAAAAACTCACCCGATATCCGTTTTCTTATTGCGTTTACTGAATATCTACTTTCGCCGGGAGCAATACTTGAAATAGAGATAGTCAATTATTTATTGATTAATAAGTTTCTTCCGGATATGACCCTGGATTCTTATTTGAATAATAATTTTTTTATCTCTGAAGAAAAGCCATACACTCACGACCGGTTTTTATCCTTTCTTAAAAGTCTGAAAATTGAAATTGATCCATCCTGCCTTCTGAAATTGCCTGTGTACGACCTGAACGAGGAGTTGATCCGTTTTTTCCATATGAATAGGCATGATAATCCATATTTACAGTTTTATCTTGATGCTGTTTTGAAATATACTGTCAAATACAACTCGGGCATCTATGGATTTCTTGACTGGTGGAATGAAAACAACGAAAAGCTTTCTATTCAGATCCCCGAGGGTTCGGATGCCGTTCGTGTCATGACCATACACAAAGCAAAAGGTCTGGAGTTCCCTGTTGTCATTTTTCCATTTGCTGACGAAAAGCTTAAATTGGCGAAAAATAATGTCTGGACTGACCTGGAAGAGAAGAAGTTACCTGGACTTAATACAGCCTTGATTCCGGTCACCTCCCAATTAAAAGAATCCAAATTCGGCCCGCTGTATGACGAGGAAAATGAAAAGTCAATGTTGGATATGATCAATTTGCTATATGTGGTGATGACCAGGCCGGTCGATAGATTATACATCATTTCAGTAATGCCGCCTTTAAAATCCAAAGAGGTGAAATCAGTCCCATCAATATTGCGTTATTATCTCGAAAAACGTGGCTTCTGGAGTGAGGACCGTACGGTTTATACATTTGGAAGTAAAGTAGTCTGTCAGGATATAAGAAAAGAGAAAGATGACAGGAATTATAACCTGAGACCTTTGACTACTGGCGAATGGACTCATACTATACTATTGAGCACACAAGCCCCTGAAATCTGGGACATTACGGATCCTGAAAGAAGTCGGAAACGGGGGAATCTCATTCATTCTATCCTTTCTAAAATCTTGACTCAGGATGATGTTGATCCAGTGTTATCCGATTATGTCAGGTCAGGAATTATTGATGGGGAACAAAAAATTGAACTCAGCGGGTTGATATTGGATTTAGTAAAGGATCCGGTTATAAATGATTACTTTAAACCGGGATTAAACGTACTCACCGAATCAGAAGTATTATTGCCTTCAGGCCTGACTTATCGTCCCGACCGACTTGTGCTTAATTCCGATGCAACATTGATTTTTGATTATAAAACAGGCAGCCCCGATGAAAAGCATGAAATGCAGATCAATACCTATGCTCATACCTTGGCTAAAATGGGATACGGGAATATCAGAAAATTTCTTCTTTATATTGAACGACCCGATAAAGTCGTTGAAGTCAATGGGTAAGGTAATGTCCTTAATATTCTTAATCCTGCTTTGATAAATTCATGATCAGATATTCAGATATTGATCAAATAGCCGGACTATTGGGAACGATTCCCGTTATTGATGTTCGGTCACCAGCTGAATTCAGCCGTGGACATATAACTGGTGCATATAATATACCTTTATTGAGTGATGACGAACGAGCCAGGATAGGATTAATGTACAATAAATCAGGTAGGGATTCTGCCGTTTTCACCGGGCTTGAATTTGTCGGACCACGAATCCCGGAATTGGTAAGAGAAGCGCTGGTAATAGCTAAAGGAAAGCAACTGATAATCCATTGTTGGCGTGGAGGTATGCGCAGCGAGGCTATGGCATGGTTGCTGGATGTGGCAGGATTGAATATTACTGTTATTAAGGGAGGATATAAAGCCTATAGAAGATTTATTCGACAGGATTTTTTAAGAATAGCTCAGTTCGTCGTCATCGGAGGAATGACCGGAAGTGGTAAAACATTAATTCTTAATGCCTTAAAAACATCAGGAGAACAGATTATTGACCTCGAAGATATTGCTAAGCACAAGGGATCTGCATTCGGATCTCTGGGTTTGCCCGGACAACCAACTAATGAACAATTTGAGAATGATCTCCATTGGGAGTGGATGAATCTCGACTTATCACGGACAACTTGGATCGAGGATGAAAGCCAGTCTATCGGATTTGACAGAATCCCGGATGTCCTCTTTGCACAGTTGTTAAGAAGTCCCTTGCTGATCCTGGAAACAGAAAAATCACAGAGAATCGACAGACTAGAAAAAGAATACGCCAATATGAATCAACTTCAACTTAAAAATGCAGTTTTGCGAATCAGCAAACGTCTTGGCGGTGTCAACACAAAAATTGTATTAGAAGCAATAGAACAGGGAGATTTCAGGAAAGCCATTGAGATCGTTCTCTCTTATTATGATAAAACATACACATACAGCATTGAGTCGAGGATAAATCAACCCAAACTTCATCTCCTTTTGGAAACGGATAATCCTTCAGAGAATGCTGACCAAATAAGGATATTTTATCAACGCTCCCTCAGCTTCCATTAAATGCGATGAAAACATAGAAAACTTTATGAATATAGTGGATAATATATTACCGGTCTATCTTGATTACAATGCCACTACACCGGTTGATGTGGAAGTAATAGATGCTATGATGCCATTTCTGGATTCTGCTTTTGGCAATCCATCTAGTTCTCATTACTATGGCATTCAGGCCAGGAAAGCTGTGGAACAAGCCAGAATCCAGGTGGCGGATTTGCTCAACTGCTCAGCTGATGAAGTTATTTTCACAAGTGGCGGAACCGAGTCGAATAACCTAGCCATAAAAGGTATTGCTAACCTTAACAAGCATAAAGGCAATCATATCATAACAAGCGCTATTGAGCATCCGGCCGTTAGTGAAGTATGCAGGTATCTTGCGAAAAATGGTTTCAGGATCACCTATTTGCCTGTCAATGAATATGGAATAGTGAATCCCGCTGACCTGCATAAAATGATCTTGCCCGGAACAATTCTGGTGACCATAATGCATGCTAACAATGAAACCGGCAGCATACAACCTATTGGCGAGCTGGCAAGAATTTGTCATGAGCATTCGGTTCCTTTCCATACTGATGCTGCACAATCGGTGGGAAAGATTAAAACTGATGTCAGAGAACTGGATGTGGATTTATTATCATTGGCAGGTCATAAAATGTACGCCCCAAAAGGTGTCGGTGCTTTGTATGTGCGACGTGGTACGAATTTAGAAAAATATATGCATGGCGCTGATCATGAAATGAACAGGAGGGCAGGCACTGAAAATGTCATGGAAATAGTTGGATTGGGTAAAGCCTCTGAAATTGCCCTTCGCGATTTCGATAAGAATATCAACCATATGCAGCAAATGCGCGATCTGTTACATAACCGACTGCTGGAATCCATACATGATATCCATTTGAATGGTCATCCTGAATTACGATTACCCAATACACTCAGTATTGGCTTCAGACAGATAGAGGCCAACCTGCTGCTTTCTGAAATGAATCGGGTGGCGGCATCGGCCGGTGCTGCTTGCCATACCGGAACCGAAGAAATATCTCCAGTACTTAAGGCTATGAATGTGCCGGCTTTATATGCAATGGGAACAGTCCGTTTTTCAGTCGGTAAATACACAACTTTAGCAGAAATAGAAAAGGCTTCTGATGAAATTATAACAGCAGTCAGGAAATTTACTCCTTCAGATAACATGGAGTCCAGAAATGAAGTATCAACCGATGTCAGGTTAACTCAGCTGACTCATGGTTTGGGGTGTGCCTGCAAGTTGAAACCACAGGATCTGGAACAGGTCCTCAAAAATATGCCTCTGCCTGATGATGCCCATGTCCTGGTTGGCCTGAACACATCTGATGATGCGGCTGTTTACAGAATTAATGAAACAACGGCCATTGTTCAAACCCTTGACTTCCTCACTCCGGTTGTGGATGACCCATATTATTTTGGAGCTATTGCCGCCGCCAACTCATTGAGCGATATCTATGCCATGGGAGGACAGCCCAGATTTGCACTTAGCATCGTCGCTTTTCCATCCAGAAGGCTGCCAATCAGTATACTCTCAACTATCCTGAAAGGTGCCGCAGATATCACTAAGCAGGCTGATGTGGCCATTATCGGTGGCCATACTATCGAAGACGATGAACCCAAATTTGGACTCGCTGTTACGGGGATCATAAACATTGATAAAATATGGAGGAATTCCACAGCTCAACCCGGTGACTGGATTGTTCTGACCAAACCACTGGGATTAGGCATACTGTCAACCGCACTCAAAAAAGGAATGGTGAATAAAGCAACGGAAGCGAAAATAGTGCAAATAATGTGTGAACTGAACCGCACGGCTTTTGAGGTTTGTAGCGGATATCAAATACATGCATGTACAGACGTCACAGGCTTTGGGTTAACCGGTCATCTGTCTGAAATGTCTCGTTCAAGCAAGGTCGATGCAACTATCTACTATGATAAAGTACCTGTCATCAGCGAAGTGTGGGATGTTATTCCCTCAAATATTTTTCCTGGAGGTGCAAAGAATAATCTGGATTTTGTTGCACCCTGGCTGGACTGGGATAACTCGATTACATTGCCATTGCAACTGATTCTTAGTGATCCGCAAACTTCCGGTGGTCTCCTGCTCGCTGTCCCGGATCCGCATATAGACCATCTTATAGAACAACTCCATCAGAAAGGTCTTCATTCTGCTGCTATTATTGGACAATTTAATGAAAAGGGTGAAGGAAAGATTAAAGTCATTAATAAGTGATATAAGCAGATATCGCCAGTTGGCGACTGATACAATAAGGCGCCTGCCGCGCTCAATTGTCATTTTATCAGTTTGTATAGTCATTTTTTTTGGACTATTTATTATTCTGGATCATCTTTATCCTGTCAATACCGAAATCCCATACTCTCAGGAAATCCTGGCTCAGGATAGCTCACTTCTTTATGTTTTCCTGGGCAAAGATGATAAATGGCGCCTGAAAGCCTTACCAGATGAGATTACTGATGACCTGAAAAAAACTATAACCTTTAAAGAAGATAAATACTTTTATTACCATTTTGGTGTAAATCCAGTAGCTGTGATTCGTGCTGTTGTGAAAAACATGATAAGGAAAGAACGGGTATCGGGTGCCTCAACTATTACCATGCAGGTGGCCAGGCTACTGGAACCAAAGCCTAGAACATACCGCAATAAAATCATTGAGATGTTCAGAGCTTTACAACTTGAATGGCACCTTTCAAAAAATGAGATACTCCAGTTGTACCTGAATATGATCCCATACGGTGGCAATGTTGAAGGTGTGAAAGCTGCAGCATTAATATATTTTCAGCAAAAGCCCCAAAATCTTAGCCTGGCACAGGTGGTTACCCTGTCTGTCATTCCTAATGACCCAAGAGGACTAGTATTAGGAAAAGATAATCCCGAGATTGAAAAAGTGCGGAATATGTGGCTTGAATATTTTCATAGCCGAGGATTTTTTGCTGAGACAGCAACGCTGGATGCTATGAAAGAACCACTTGATGCTTTACGACATGCCCCCCCACGATTAACACCGCACTTAGCCATCCGGCTGCACTCCGAAAATTCCGGACAAGATCAAATATTTACTTATATCGACCGGTCCATTCAGTCACGCATAGAAAACCTTACAATAGAGTACATCAAACAAGTACGTCATCTAGGAATTACTAATGCAGCGGCTATTGTCGTCGAAAATGCCGGCAGGCAGGTTAAAGCTTATTTGGGATCGGCTGACTTTTATAACCGGCAGGATCAAGGGCAGGTTGACGGGATCAAAGCCGCACGCTCACCCGGTAGCACACTAAAACCCTTCCTTTATGCTCTGGCTATAGATAAGGGCATGATTACTCCCAAATTTGTCATCACTGATGTTCCTGAAAATTTCAATGGCTATATTCCGGAGAATTATGATCAGGATTACAGGGGATATATCACTGTTGAAGATGCACTTACACAGTCTTTAAATGTCCCAGCTGTGAAACTTTTAAATGAAATATCTCTGGAATTCTTTATAAAGAAATTGAGTAGTGCTGATTTTAAGACAATACAACGACATAAAGAAAAATTGGGATTATCTGTTATTCTTGGTGGCTGTGGTGTTACACTGGAGGAGCTAACGGGTCTGTTTTCGATATTTGCACATGATGGGCTTTTCTCCGATCTGCAGTATTACAGAGGACACAATATATATAATGAAGATACCCTTTTGGATTCATCTGCTACATATTTGGTGACAGAAATGCTCACACGTGTAAAGCGTCCGGATATGCCTGCGGGATTTGAAAACCGCCTCGATTTGCCGCGGATTGCCTGGAAAACCGGCACATCCTACGGCCGGCGTGACGCCTGGAGTATCGGATACAATAAAAATTACACTGTGGGTGTTTGGATCGGTAATTTCAACGGATATGGTGTCCCGGAACTTAATGGCTCTCAGTATGCAGCTCCTTTACTTTTCTCTATCTTTAATATATTAAACGAGAAGTCGGAAAAGGATTGGTTCTCTCCCCCTGAAAATCTTGATTACCGTCTGGTGTGCGCCAGGTCGGGGGCTGTGCCAAACGATTTTTGTACTGATCTGCTGATGGATTATTATATTCCTGGAATATCATCTAATAAAAAATGTCTCCATCTAATCCAGGTTTGTACCGATGATCATAAGAATTTTTCATATTGCCGTTTATGTCTCCCGGAAGAGGGATATGTAATACATTTATACCCTAATCACCCACCGGAAATCATCAGCTTTTTCGATATGAAACATATACCTTATGACCTGATACCCCCTCATAATCCATTATGTCAGCACGTATTTGCCGGTCATGCACCGGTCATTTCATCATTGTCAAATGGCGCAGAATATATCCTTTTGGCCGGCAAGAATCAAAAGTTATTGCTTTCCTGCCAGGTCGAAAACGATGTCAGCAAAATTTACTGGTATATCAATGACAAATTTTTTGATTCATCACTGCCGACCGGAAAACTCTTCTTCCAGCCTGAAACAGGGAGAGTGAAAATTTCATGTAATGACGATAAAGGCCGAAATACCGATATCTGGATTACTGTAAAATTCATGTAGCTTAAGACTTCCAACTTGTAGCACATAAATCATTTTCTTATCTTTGTTACTTAAATTTCTTTATTATGTCACTTAAATGCGGTATTATTGGCCTGTCGGGTACGGGAAAAACAACAATATTCAATTGTATGTCAAGTACAAAGGCTGCTACTTCCCGCGCCGCTTTCAGCTCTTCCAAATCAAATCTGTGTGTGATCCCGGTACCTGATAACAGGTTATATGCTATTGATAAAATTGTCAAATCCGCTAAAATCACCCATGCTACAGTTGAGATCGTCGACATACCAGGCTTGGCTAAGGGATCTTCACAGAGTGATGGTGCAGGTGGAAAATTCCTTGCCGATATCCAGCAATCGGATGCAATTATTCATGTTTTAAGATGCTTTGACGATGATAATTTACCACATATTGAAGGATCGGTTGATCCGGTTCGTGATATAGAGATACTGGATCTCGAATTGCAGGTGAGAGATCTTGATATAATAAACCGTAAACTACCCAGGCTCGATAAAGTAGCCAAAGCCGGCGATGTGGAGGCAAAGAAAAGTCTCGAAATTCTTCATGTTCTCAAACAGCACCTCGAAAATTTCCAATCGGTACGCACTGCGCATATTGAAAATGAAGACAAGCGCTTCATTTCCGACCTGTTCCTGCTGACCGATAAACCTGTTGTATATGTGTGTAATGTCGACGATGCATCTGCTGTCAGCGGAAATTTCTATGTCGAAAAAGTGCGTGAAGCTTTAAAAAATCAAAATACTGAAGTGCTGGTCATCGCTGGCAAGCTGGAAGCAGAGATCGCCGAGCTGGAGAATCCGGATGACAGAAAAGCGTTTCTGGCCGATGCAGGATTGAATGAACCGGGGGTGGATAAGCTCATCCGGTCGGCTTATAAATTACTTGACCTTGAATCATTTTTTACTGCTGCCCCAAAGGAGGTAAGAGCCTGGACCATTCATAAAGGTATGACCGCCCAGCAAGCCGCCGGCGTTATTCATAGTGACATGGAACGCGGATTCATAAGGGCTGAAGTGATTAAATATGATGATTTTATCACATTCGGCTCTGAACATGCATGTAAAGAAGCTGGAAAATTCTGGGTCGAAGGAAAGAATTATTTCGTCCAGGAAGGCGATATCCTCCATATTCGGTTCAATGTCTAAAATACCCGGCTACTGATTTTTCATCCTTCATTTTTCATCTACTTCTGATATCCATCCTGTCCAATGCCTTCTGATAACGTTGGGCATTGATGAGATGCTGAGAATAGGATGCTGAAAAATCATGATAACCAGAGAAGTCATCCCTGGCACAGAAGTAGAAGTAGTTGTGCTTTTCAAAATTTAATACCGCATCGATAGAGGCTATTGAGGGCAAACAAATAAGTCCTGGAGGAAGCCCCGCAATTTTATAAGTATTATATGGTGAGTCGATTTCTTTATGACTGTAAAGAATCCTTTGTATGGAAAAATCCCCAACAGCATATACAACAGTCGGGTCAGCTTGTAATAGCCAACCCTTCCTTAGCCGGTTTAAATATACACCGGCTATCCTTGGTTTTTCTTCGTTTTTATTGGTTTCTTTTTCGATAATGGATGCCAGAATTGTGACCTCTTCTCTGCTCAGTCCTGTCTGATTTAGCTTTGCTAATCTTTCAGAATTCCAGAAAGTAGAATACTCCTTATTCATCCGTTCCATAAATTTACTGGCGGTTGTATTCCAATAGAATTCATATGTGTTGGGTATGAACATCATCAATATGTTCTGATCGGTGAATCCGAATTGTTTAATATATTCGCCAGCGTTCATTAGTTGTATCAAGGATACGGAATCGGCCTCTATTTGTTTGGAAATGTGCCCGGCAAGTTCCTCTTTTGTACGGATGTCGTTAATTATAACCTTCACAGGTGTCTGTTCTCCGGCATTCAACATTCTTACAAGTTCATTATTTGACATTCCGGGATAGACGATATATCTGCCTGGCTTTACATGCTGATCATAGTCTTTGAAATGGGACAGCCATTCAAATGTCCTCCTGTGAATGATCATCCCTTTACTGTATAGCATGGTTTTTAGGTCATCGAAACTGGTATTTGTCGGAATATAGACTGATGTAGGAGAACCATCTTTTATCCATACATTAGGATTAAAAAAAGCCCTAAAAGCAAAATAAGCTGTCGTTGTCAGGGGAATGATTACAATAAACAGGACAATGATCAAGAGAATAACGAAGAACTTCCGTTTCTTTTTCTTCCTTGCATGATAGCCGTATTTACCGTGATAGTATGAAGGCATTGATTGTCAATGGATTCAATGGTTAACCTGATTCACAAAGTCACTCCAGCAGATTTTTTAATAATTCTTTGGAGCATATATTCATCTTTCCAATGGTTATGAATATATAACCATTCTTTTTTGAGCCCGACGATTTCAAACTTATGCTTTTTGAAAAGATTCAGGCTTTTGGTGTTATCTGACGCTATGTTACAATATAACTGATGCAACTGTAAAAAGTCGTTGGAGTAGTCTATTATCATTTCAATAGCCTCAGAGGCATATCCTTTTCCCTGTTCATCCTTGCAGATCAGTATTCCTATTCCGGCACGGTGATGTGATGCATCAAAATCAAACAGGTCGATGGTGCCTATAGTTTTTATTGGATGGCTATCGGCTATCCGATCTATCATGAGCCGGAGTTGTTTGTTAGTGTATATATCAAGATGGGCATTCATGAGGTACTGTTCGAGTACGAATCTCGAAAAAGGAGTTAGAGTATTGCTGATCTGCCAGATAGACCTTTCATTTTCCCATTCAAAGAGGAGATCGATATCTGCTGGCTCAGGTGCGCGGAGTACAATGTTTTTTCCAGCCATAGTATGACTTTTCTGCCGGTTGAAAAGAACCGGTTCCGTTATTAGGTGGTTTGACTGGGTGTTCAATACCTGATTTGTCCCTTGTAAACTAAAACTGCAGGTCCTTCTATCCAGATATCATAAAAGTTACTGCGCCCTCGTTTAAAGTAAATATTTAAATTCCCTCCTAATGTCCTGACCGGAAACGGCGATCTTTTTATCTTATTTTTTATACTGTGTGCAAGTACTGAAGCTATTATACCTGTTCCGCATGATAAAGTTTCATTCTCGACACCTCTTTCAAAGGTTCTGACAAAGATATTTTCGTTCTGAACCTCGACAAAGTTCACATTGATTCCGTTTGTTATGAATTTTGAGCTGTGACGAATCGTTTTCCCTTCATTATACACATCCAGGAGAGCCAGATTATGAACAAATTTTACATAATGGGGTGAACCCGTATCGATAATGAAATGATCACCCTGATCCTCAAAATGACTGACATCTTTCATCTTCAGATTGACAACGATATCAAGTTTTGAAATGTCTTTGATGACAGCGATATGTGCTCCATCTGTCGCTTTAAATTTCGCACGAGTATCAATTATTCCCAGACGATGAGCTAAGGCCACTATGCAACGGCCTCCATTACCGCACATAGTGCCTACGTTACCATCAGAATTATAATATACCATTTCAAAATCAAAGCCGGTGGATGTGTTCAGCAGAATCAGCCCATCCGCTCCAATACCAAATCGCCTGTCACATAAATAACTGACAATTTTTCCGTCGTCCTCAAATTTGGCTGACCTATTGTCAATAATGACAAAATCATTACCTGTGCCATGAAATTTGTAAAAAGGAATGATCATACATTATAATTAAACATATAATTATGTATTGACTAAAGTACAAATATATCGAAATTTTTGCTGATAGCCAGACGCCAGGTTCATTATGTCGGTTTTTTCGGTAGTAGTTTCTACTTTACTGCTTAACAAATTTTAACAATCTTTTTATACTTAAGAAACAGAGCAAACGTTTTAAAATTCAGTGCAAAAGCTCAGTAGTAACTGGTTATGCATTTTTTAGGTACAATTGTTGTCAAACGATGATGTCTGAAACATTTGTCATTTATTTTTGTTATAATGTTGGTCAGTTTTTTAAATTGAAGAATTATGAAAAAGTATCTTGGATTTGTGGTTTCTGCTTTTCTGGGAGCTGTCGTTGCAATTTTTATTTTTCAGGCAATATCTGATAAGGATGCTAAGGTTAATTTTCCAGCGCAAGCTGGAGAATCGAAATTGCCAGTACACCTGACTAGCCAGCCTGTAGCTTATAGCCCTCAGGTCTTGCTTGATTTTACTGAGGCAGCCGGTAAAACAATTAATACTGTTGTGCATATAAAAACAGAATACTCAAGACAAAGTGGAACTAATAATTATTTTTTCGACTGGAGGGATTTCTTTGGATATCCAGATGATGGCAGTGGCCAGGAGCCATCATATGCTGCCGGATCTGGTGTGATCATTTCACAGGATGGATATATCGTTACTAATAATCATGTCGTTGAGAATGCTGATGCCATTCAGGTTGTTCTTAACGATAAAAAAACTTATAAAGCTCAACTTATTGGAAAAGATCCGTCCACTGATCTGGCATTGATTAAAATTGACGCCGTAGGGTTGCCTTTTATTACTTATGGAAACTCAGACGATTTGAAAGTTGGTGAATGGGTTCTGGCAGTTGGTAATCCTTTTAACCTTACTTCAACGGTTACAGCCGGTATAGTCAGCGCTAAAGCCAGAAATATTAATATTCTTCAATCACCTGATGGTACATCCGCAATTGAATCATATATTCAAACAGATGCCGCTGTCAATAGAGGAAATAGTGGGGGAGCTCTCGTCAATATAAAAGGCGAGCTTGTGGGCATAAATTCTGCCATAGCTTCCGGAACAGGATATTATGCTGGATATTCCTTCGCAATTCCTTCAAGTATTGTTAAAAAAGTTGTATCCGATCTACTTGAATATGGTGAAGTGCAGCGTGCACTAATGGGAGTGCAAATCAGAGATATTGACAGTGATCTTGCCAATCAGGTTGGTATCACTAAGCTTAATGGCGTTTATGTTAACGGAGTTACGAATAATGGTTCGGCAAAAGAAGCGGGTATCGAATCTGGTGACATTATTACCAGTATCGACAACACTCCTGTCAATAGCTCATCTGAACTGTTAGCTATTGTTGGTACTAAGCATCCCGGAGACGAAGTATTAGTCACTGTCAACAGAAATAATAATGAAAAGAATTTCCGTCTTGTGCTACGGAATATACAGGGTAATACTGGCATAATCAAGAAGGAAGATGTAAATATCATCTCTATGCTTGGGGCAACCTTTGAACCTGTTACAACCAATGATAAAAAGAAACTCAGCCTGGAGTATGGACTCAAGATTATTGATATTAAAAAAGGTAAACTTAGTGATGCAGGTATCGGGGATGGATTTATTATCACCAGAATAGACAGGAGACCGATGAGGACAGTCGATGATCTGAGGGAAGTATTAAGTAATGTGTCGGACGGTATATTAATTGAAGGCATTTATCCCAACGGAATGAGAGCATATTATGGTGTCGGTTTATAAATTTGTTTCAGGATATTATTGTTTTTATTATAAAAACTTTGTATATTTAAAAATTATTTTTATATGATCTGAAGGTTGAGATGAAAATAGCCTTGAAGGGGAGTAAATGAGACAGTTAAAAATTTCAAAGTCAATAACCAACCGTGAAACAGCTTCTCTTGATAAATATCTTCAGGATATTGGGAAAGAGGGGATGATTACAGCTGAGGAGGAAGTTGAATTAGCTCGTCGGATTAAAACGGGTGATCAGAATGCCTTGGAAAAATTAGCCAAAGCGAACCTGCGTTTTGTTGTTTCTGTTGCAAAGCAATATCAGAACCAGGGTTTGAGCCTTCCTGATCTTATAAATGAAGGCAACCTGGGATTGATAAAGGCTGCCAAACGATTTGATGAGACACGAGGATTTAAGTTTATTTCTTACGCTGTATGGTGGATCAGACAATCTGTTCTTCAGGCTATTGCTGAACAGTCACGAATAGTTCGACTACCGCTTAACCAGGTGGGGTCTTTGAACCGAATTAAAAAAGAATCTTCCCGGCTTGAACAAAAATATGAACGAATTCCTTCAGCTAATGAGATTGCTGAATCGCTGGAAATTCCTGCATATAAAATTGATGCAGCGCTGAAAATCAGCACCAAAACGATTTCGGTAGATGCTCCATTAACACATGATGAGGATGTGAATTTCCTGGATATGTATATAAATGAAGAACAACCTGTGACGGATAGTGGACTCATGCGCGAGTCTCTTGCTAAAGAAATTCAACGTTCATTGTCGACTCTTTCGGAAAAAGAAAGAGATGTTATTAATCTGTACTATGGCATTGGAATGAACCACGGACTGACACTCGAAGAAATCGGTGCTAAATTTGATCTGACTCGTGAACGTGTCAGACAGATCAAAGAAAAAGCTATTCGCCGTCTCAAACACGCATCCCGAAGCCGCCTCCTTAAAGCCTATCTGGGACAATAAGACACTGTTCATAAAATGTTTGAAATATTAGGGGATTACCTTTAAAAATATAGCGGGTAATTCTATTTTTTTTTATTTTTGCCCTGATCCTAATATAGTGATCTTGTTTAAATTTGAGAACTATGGATGACTTTTGTCAAACCCCTCAGTCCAATAAATATTTCCAATACGATGAAATTCTTGGTAAATGGATAACCGATGAAATGGCCGGCTTTGAATTTGAAAACATCGTCGGCAAGCTTTTCTATGAAAAATCCATTGAACTGATAATTTTTAGAAGTCAGCTTTTCGACAGGAGTTCTAGTGTTATTTTGTTTAAGCACGAATATTCTGCCAACACCGTTGGTAAACCTCTTAGCATTCATGACTCCCTGATTCTAGCCAAAGCCATCTATCAGCTCGATATCCCGCCTGCCAGGATTGATATCGGCAGACTGAATTATGAATGGACACTGGAACGGCAAAACTTTAAAGATGCAAAAGAATTTGTTGCATTTAAATTAAAAGATATCATCGGGAAGCATCCTGCATATTCACGTCCAAAAGATGTCGTCTTATTTGGCTTTGGCCGCATTGGACGTTTGCTTGCCAGAGAAATCATTATCCAGGGAAATGGTACCCAGCTGAGGATCAGGGCTATTGTGACCAGAAGCACGAAACCTGAAGATATTTCCAAGCGTATCGCTCTTGTCCGGCATGATTCCATACATGGACCATTCAGAGGTATCGCATTTGAAAATATAGACGAACAAACCATTTACCTGAATGGACATATTATCAAGATGCTTTCATCCTCTTCACCCGAAGAAATTGATTATACCGCTTACGGTATTCATGATGCATTAATGATTGACAATACTGGCATTTACAGTGACAGAGATGGGCTTGGACGTCATCTGAAAGCCAAAGGAATCAGTAATGTTCTCCTTACCGCACCGGCAAAGGGTGATATACCTAACATCGTTTACGGAGTGAACCACCTGAATGTGGATATTGATGGAGAGAAAATCTTTTCAGCAGCTTCCTGTACTACTAACGCGGTGGTGCCTGTACTGAAGGTTATTGAAGATAAGCTCGGCATTGTCAAAGGCCATATCGAAACTGTTCATTCATATACCAATGACCAGAACCTGCTGGATAACTTCCACAGAAAATCCCGACGGGGCCGTTCAGCACCCTTAAATATGGTGATCACATCAACAGGCGCAGCATCAGCAGCCGCCAAAGTCATCCCAAGTCTGAAAGGAAAACTCACCGCAAATGCAGTCCGTATCCCCACACCCAATGTTTCTCTGGCTATTCTTATACTTGATATAATAAATAAAACATCTCTGGATGAAGTTAATTTGATCATGAAAGACGCCGCTCTTCATGGCGAACTTGTAGAGCAAATCCGTTACTCCAGCTCCACAGAGGTTGTGTCGTCAGATGTCATCGGCGATCCAGTTGCAGGTGTATATGATAGCCCTTCAACAAAAGTATCTGAGGACGGACATACGATTGTTCTCTATATCTGGTATGATAACGAATTTGGATATACGTGCCAGGTGATGAGATTGGCCAAATATTTGGCAAAAGTCGAAGGATATAAATATTATTAATGAAAAAAGCGAAATATATTTTTGTAACCGGTGGAGTGAGCTCTTCGCTGGGCAAAGGGATTATTTCAGCATCCGTAGCCAAATTACTGCAGGCCAGAGGTTATTCGGTAACTATTCAAAAACTTGACCCCTATATAAATGTTGATCCCGGAACACTAAATCCCTATGAACATGGAGAGGTTTATGTTACAGAAGATGGCGCCGAAACCGATCTTGACCTTGGACATTATGAACGTTTCCTGAACGTTCCAACATCTCAGGCTAACAATATTACTACCGGCAGAATTTATCAGTCAGTAATAGAAAAAGAACGTCGTGGCGATTATCTGGGACAAACTGTTCAGGTTATCCCTCATATTACTGATGAAATAAAATACCGGATTAAATTATTAGGTAATACAGGTAAATATGATTTTATCATTACCGAGATTGGAGGAACTGTTGGTGATATTGAATCGCTGCCTTATATTGAATCAGTCAGACAGATGCGATGGGAGATGGGTAACAGCTGCCTGGTCATACTTCTCACTCTTGTTCCATATCTGGCAGCAGCAGGAGAGCTAAAGACCAAACCTACTCAACACTCTGTTAAAACCTTACTTGAATCAGGTGTTCAACCAGATATCATAGTTTGCCGCACTGAACGCCATCTTACGGAAGGACTTCGTGAAAAAATCGCCCTGTTTTGTAATGTTGAAGTTTCATCTGTAATTGAATCCATCGATGCCGAAACTATTTATGAGGTTCCTCTTCTCATGCTCTATGAAAAACTTGACATTGAAGTACTGAGAAAAACCAATATGTCACTAAAAAGGAAACCAGATCTTAAGAAGTGGCAGGAATTCCTTAACCGGCTAAAACACCCGTCAGGAGAAGTCAATGTGGCCCTTGTCGGGAAGTACATCGAATTAAAAGATGCATATAAATCTATAGTTGAATCGTTAATCCATGCCGGTACAGTAAACAATTGCAAGGTCAATATCATCAGAGTACATTCTGAAAACATTGACAGCGATAAAATTGGTCAAATATTTTCTGGACTTGACGGAATCCTTGTTGCCCCAGGTTTTGGTTCACGAGGTATCGAAGGTAAAATTATGGCAATTCAGTATGCACGGGAACAACGTATGCCCTTCTTTGGTATATGCCTGGGTATGCAATGTGCAGTCATTGAGTTTGCACGTCATGTTCTAAAAATGACTGACGCTCATTCCACTGAAATGGACAACCGGACTAATTATCCTGTTATCGACATGATGGAAACTCAGAAAAAAATCTCCGGCATGGGTGGTACAATGCGACTTGGGGCTTATCCTTGTAATATTGAAAAAAATTCGAAAATATTTTCTATTTATAGGACCAATAACATTATGGAACGTCATCGGCACCGCTATGAGTTCAATAATAAATATTTGAAAGAATTCAGGAATGCCGGTATGATCCCTTCCGGAATAAACACAAAAGATGACCTGGTCGAAATTATTGAACTGAAAGATCATCCGTGGTTTATTGGTGTGCAATTTCATCCTGAATATAAAAGTACTGTCGCTAATCCTCATCCCTTGTTTGTCGGTTTTATCCGTGCTGCAAAGGAATACAGGAAAACTGCAGGGAGATTGATTGAATAAGCTTATATTTTAAGTTTTTTCTTCAGGACTTTTCAATTATCTTTGCCCGGCATATTAATCCCTTACACTTATTTATTAATGAACAGAAATACCATCATAGGCCTTGTAATCATCTTCGGGATGACGATTGCCTATAGTATCTGGATGGCGCCATCAAAGAAGGAAGTAGAAGAGAGGAGAAGAATACAAGATTCTCTTTTTCAGGTTCAGAAGAAGGCCTTGGATTCCATGCAGATAACAAAGGCAAAGGAAGAGGCAGTAACTGCTAAACAAAAAGCTATCCGTGATTCTATCCAAACATTAAACCCTGCTGCTTTACTCAATACAAAGACGAATTATGATCTGGATGCACTAGGCCCCTTTTCCAATTCGTTTGCGTTAAAAGATGAGAGTTATTTTATCGAAACCGATCTCTTGCGGGTTGAAATTGCCTCCAGGGGTGGAAAAATCATTTCTGTCGAATTGAAGGCCTACAAGACTTTCGATTCATTACCATTGATTCTTTATGACAGGGATTCTCTCAAGTTTGGGTTCACTTTTTTTGCCAATAACCGTCTGATCAATACGAATGAATTATATTTCCAGCCTGTTTTTCCAGGCGTTACCAAGGGGAATAATTCGTCAATGATCATCAAAGGGGCAGATTCACTGGAAATATCTTTACGGCTTTTCACTAACCTGGCTGATAATTCTTTTAACCCAAACCAATATATTGAATACGTTTATACCTTCACAGGCGACAAATACATTGTTGGATTCAAAGTCAATTTTATTGGACTTGAAGATGTGATCGCATCAAATACTAACTCTCTTAACTTTTCGTGGCATACCCAGATGCTTCGTCAGGAAAAATCAGTGGATAGATTTAATGGGTCTACCATATATTACAAGTTTTACAACGATGAGGTTAAATATCTTTCAGAATCCAAGGATGATGAAAAGTCATTAACAACAAGAGTCAAATGGATATCCTTTAAGCAAAGATTTTTCTGTTCAACATTGGTTGCTGATGATTATTTTAACAATGCTGATATAAAAGTACTTGTTGATAAAAGTAAAGGAGGACGTTATGACCGCTCAGGTGTGGCTGAGATTGGAGTTCCTTACAGCAAATCAGCAAGGATAAGCGTACCAATGTTATTATATTTTGGCCCTTTGAAATATAATATTTTGAGGAAAACTAATCTGGATCTTGAACGTCAAATTCCTTTAGGATGGAGTTTTTTCTTTCTGGCATGGATAAACCGCTACGCTGTGATTCCCGTTTTCGACTTCCTTAGCCAATTCGGCTGGAATTATGGGATAATTATCCTGATTCTGACCATATTGTTAAAGATAGTCCTCTTACCAATCGCGTTTAAAACATATATTTCCACCGCTAAAATGAGGGTTCTGAAACCCGAGATAGAAGAAATTAGTAAGAAATTTCCCAAGAAAGAGGATGCCATGAAGAAGCAGCAGGCTACCATGGCGTTCTATAAACAAGCGGGTGTCAATCCCATGGCAGGCTGCATACCTATGCTTTTACAATTTCCCATCCTGGTGGCTATGTTCCGGTTCTTTCCGGCTTCTATTGAACTGAGACAGCAACCATTCCTTTGGGCTAAAGATCTTTCATCTTATGACTCAATTCTGAATCTTCCTTTTACCATTCCTTTTTATGGAGATCATGTCAGCCTTTTCTGTCTTCTGATGACAATATCTACCATTATATATACACGCTTAAATGATAAGATGATGTCATCAGGCCAGCAACAAATACCAGGAATGAAAGTAATGATGTATATGATGCCTGTCATGTTTCTGGGTTTCTTTAATAGCTATGCTTCCGCACTGAGTTATTATTATCTGTTGGCTAATATCTTTACTTTCGTACAAATGTATCTCTTCCGAAACTTCGTCAATGAAGAAAAGATACATGCCAAAATACAGGAAAACAAAAAGAAACCTGTAAAAAAGTCCAGTTTTCAGAAGAGGCTTGAAGATATGGCTAAAAGCCGCGGGTATAATCCTGGAAGACGTAAGTAGTTGTTGATATCGTTCTTACTCGATGTCATCTGATGACGTCAGTTTTTTTTATGCTCGGGCCGCAAGGCCTCGTTATGGTTTCGCAACTGGGAAGCTCCCTCGTCGCTGCGCTCCTCAGTCCGCTTCCCTAGGTTGCTCCACCATAACTGGTAAATAAATATTTTTTAACCTTTCCCCGGTTAATTAATCATTTCTTCTAACGAAGGTGGCGGAAGCATCATTACAAAGAATTTCAACCATCGCATAAGCGACTTTTTCAGCATATTTCTTTTTTAAAGGCCTTAGGGTTTGCAGGCGGGGCACCCACTCCTTGAATATCCAATATCGAACATTCGAAGTAGAAGGTGAAATAACCTTCGAACTTAAAGATATTAAACATAAGCATCTGCTGGGTATGTTTGCATCTATGAAACAAATCTTGAGTCCCCTCCGAAATGTGGTTATCAAAAACCAATATGGGGCTAAAGCCCTATATACTACCACTTTGCATTACCACGGCCTTAAGGCCGTGGTAATTGATAACCAGCTAGTTACCGGACTTTAGTCCAAAATGCATACTTTTCGGAGTGGGCCCAATCATTAATTTCAGAACTACACTACTCAATCACCAGCACATCAAAATATTATTTAGCCTGCCTGAAAGACTGTCAATTGAAATAGTTATATTTACATCCGGGAAACAGCAAATATGAATAAGCATTTTACAGGAGTAGGATTTTTACCTGTCATTACCGTTTTATTAGGGCTGTCTTTACCGTTTAATCTGTACGCGCAAGTCCGGGATGTCGCTATTACCATTCATCTTCGTGGTGTATACGATAGCAAAATAAGCCTTTTGGCCCTGTCGGTTTCTCAAACCTTTAAGCCCATTGCAGAGGTGCAGGGCATAAAAAATGGCGAAACAACCAAACTTTCTGTTTCTAAAGAATACCTGCCCGGAGAGTTTGTTTTGCGGTTCGATTACAAAGAAACAGATGCAAGTACTCCTTATCCTTCAGAGAAGTATATTTTTATCAATGATCAGGATTTGGAACTATGGGTAAGTCCAGTATATTGCAATAACGCCGATAGCACCTGGTTTCAACGAGACGAAAGAGAAAACGCAACATTTATCCAATTCTCAAAAGAAAATGGCAGGCAAAAAGAAAAATTAGCCTTGTTGCAGAATTTTTTAATGAACTATGATGATACAGAATCAAAGTTTTACCAGCAAGGTATCAATGAATATGAACAGAGGCGGCAAACTTACAACCAATGGCTGACAACCCGCGCCCAACAGGATAAAGCGCTCTTTGTAAGCAATCTGTATGGTTTTCAATATGTGCCGCAAATACCATGGAAAGGCACCGAAACCGACCGGATCAAAAGCCTGATAAACCACTATTTTGACGGCGTGGATTTTAATGACTCATTAATAATTAAAACGTCCGATCTGAACAAATGGATGGACAATTATGTCAACCTGTATGGCCAGTTATCCACTACCGCTGCTTTGCGTGATTCCTTATTTCCTGAAGCAGGCAGAGCTGCTATTCAGAAAGCCAGACAAGGACATCCGCTGGTTTATGGCTGGATGGTGGATTATTTCTACAGGGGCTACGAAACCAACAGCATACCGGCAGGAATGAAAGCATTGGAACCGTATCTGAACGATCCCAATTGTCGTACTTCCAAAAGAATGGAGATAGAGCGTAGGCTGAAAGGAATGGAAACACTGGTGAAAGGAAGCAAGGCTCCAAACATTGAACTAAAGGACACATCCGGGAACCTTTTCAAGCTGAATGATTTTAACCCATCCTCACCCTATATACTGATATTGTTTTGGTCAGCCGATTGCAGTCATTGTGTAGAAACAGCAGATGCTATATTCCCCTGGCAACAGCAATCAGGTAATACACAGAAAATATCGGTTGTAGCTATAAGCCTTGATGAAACGGAGACAGAAATTAAGGTTTGGGAGCAAAAAATCGGGAGATTAGACGGCTGGAAACACTTACGGGCAGCAGAAGGTGTTCGCAGCAAAGTAGCCAATAATTATTTTATTCTTGCAACTCCGGTTATGATTGTACTTGATACAAAAACTAAGGATATTATTGCAATGCCAAATACCCTGAATGAATTAATGACTGCCATAAAATAAAGCGAGGCAAATATTAAAGTTTTTTGTATCTTTACTCATAGAAAAGTTAGTCTGAAAGTTTTAATATATCAAAGATAGTGAATATCAATGACATAACAAACCTTTCCGTTTTTTTAGAAATGATTCAGGCTAAATATCAAAGATTGATGGAAGGTTATAAGCTAAACATATTAACAATCACAATTGTTCTAATATGTTTTACTTTACTACCGAAACATGGTGACGCAGTAACCGCAAATCCTGCCAGGGTTGAATACACCCAACCCGATGGCACTTCACTTATTCTACTGTTAAAAGGGGATGAATGCATTCACTGGGCAACCACTCTTGACGGGTACACGATATTGAGCAATAAACAAGGGTTTTATGAATATGCTTCCCCGGATAGTACCGGCAATCTGGGATTTTCAGGTATTCAGGCTCATAATGATGGCCAACGAAGTCAATCAGAGCAAAAATTTTTAAGGGGAATAAGAAAAGGTTTATTTTTTAGTGAGACTCAAGTAAACGAAATGAAGCAGTGGCAGGTAAATAAGAATATAATGTCACCAATGGCTCCAATGGTTGGAGGTTTTCCAACAACGGGTACGCGAAAACTACTACAGATCCTGGCAAATTTCTCAAATACCACCACAACTTATTCACAAGCCGATTTCGACAGTTTAATGAACCAGGTTAATTACAACGGAACGGGTAGTTTCCGCGATTACTATCTTGAAGTATCCTATGGTCAATTAACGGTTAACACCACCGTCACGATCTGGGTGAACCTGCCACAAACACACGATTACTATGGCCCTCAGGCCAAATGGGGCGAATTCGCTTATGATGCAGTAGTAGCTGCTGACGTTCAGGCTGCTGTGAATTTTGCCGAATTTGATAACAACAGCGATGGCATCGTCGACGGGGTGGCCATTATTCACCAGGGCCGGGGGCAGGAAGAATCGGGAAATATTAATGATATCTGGTCGCACAGCTGGGATTTATCATCAGCGGGATATACTGTCGCACAACGTACTTTTGATGGGGTGCAGGTGCTGGATTATACCACCATGCCCGAAAAGAATGGTCCCACCAACATGACGACTATTGGAGTTATTTGTCATGAGTTCGGTCATAATCTTGGTTCTCCCGATTTTTATGATACGGATTATGGAAACTTTGGACAATACGACGGAACCGGAAACTGGGATGTGATGGCACATGGTAGCTGGAATGGCGCCAGCGGAAGCCAACCTGCCCATCCCAACGCCTGGATAAAGGATTTTTTTACATGGACAAATCCGACCATATTAACAACCGAACAGATCAGTTTGCTTCGTGACGCACGGCTTTATCCGGATGTTTTCAGATATAATACCACCACAACCAATGAATATTTCCTTTGTGAGAATCGCCAGCAGACCGGCTTTGACGCAGGATTACCCGGGCATGGTTTGATGATCTATCATATAGATGGCAATTATATTGCCGCCCATACGAATACGAATGATATAAATGCCAATTCCCATCAGGGCATGTTTCCGATGTCGGCCATAGCAAATACAGCTAATGGTGTCATGCCTAGCTTCTCATCCAATATTAACACAGGGGGCTGCCCCTGGCCCGGAACAGAAAGTAAAACGACCTTTTCGGATGGTACTATGCCAAATTCAAAATCATGGGCAGGAGCGAATACAGATAAACCCTTACTCGGCATTACAGAAAATATGAGCACGAATGAGATCACTGTTTGTTTTATTGCTTGCGATACCGTTCATCCGGTCAATTTCACCGCCACTGCGGTTAGTTCAAGTCAAATTAATTTAAGCTGGATAAAAAATCCCTCCAATGACTCTGTCATGGTGGCCTTTAGTCTTACCTCAGCCTTTGGAATACCGGTAACCGGAAACACCTATGCGTCGGGAGACACTATACCCGGTGGGGGAAATGTTCTGTATAATGGATCCAATACGTTTTTAAATCATACTGTCTTGAGTCCCATTACAACCTATTATTACATGGCCTGGTCGGTGATAACCGATACCACCTATTCGACAGGGGTGACTGCAAATGCGACTACCTTTTCGTCAATCCCTACGGTCACCACCTCCCCAGTTTCCAACATCACTTATACTTCTGCAACTGGTGGGGGAAATGTAACTAGTGCCGGAGATTCAACAGTAACTGCAAGAGGCGTTTGCTGGAGTACTATAATTAATCCAACAATTTCAGATAACCATACTACCGATAGCAGTGGCACGGGAACTTTTATCAGTTCTATTTCAGGATTAGACACAAACACCATTTATTATGTAAGGGCTTATGCCATTAATAGTTTGGGTACAGCGTATGGCAATGTGCTGAGCTTTGGAACTTTTAGTTGCGGGTCCATCACAATTAACCATATAGCAGGAACCGTTGCACCAGTTACAAAAACAGTTACATATTATACTGTTACCAATATATCCGGCGAACCATTAAAATGCTGGATAACCAGTAACCTTGGCGCTGACCATGAGGCAACGTCCGTTGACGATGCTACCGAAGCCTCAGCAGGCTGGTACTGGCAGTTTAACCGCAAACAGGGGTATATGCATGATGGGACAACCTTAACACCCAATATTTTCTGGATAATCCCAATAAATGAACCCTTTGACTGGCAGGCTCAAAACGACCCATGTGTCCTTGAGCTTGGCATTCGTAGTGGTTGGCGTATTCCTACTTTTACTGAATGGTATAATGTTGATGTAGATGGAAGTTGGACAAATTGGAACGGACCGTGGAATTCTGGTTTAAAGCTTCATGCTGCCGGGTACATAAACATCTGTCCGGTTCTTCTGCGCGACCTCGGTGTATACGGCGTCTATTGGAGCGGAATGCAGTACAGTGAAAGTACTGGTGATCACCTGATCTTCACTAGTGAATCTTGCAACACGTTCAGAAACGACAAAAGATTTGGCAATACGATACGCTGTCTTGATGACTACGACACGTCTTTTACAATCCCATGGGTCACCACCAACTTGGTTTGCAGTATCACTCATACTTCTGCTATCAGTGAAGGATCTGTCATTTATGATGGCGGAGTCACGGTGACGGTACGGGGTGTATGCTGGAATACTTCACCATATCCAACAATTTCAAATAGTAAAACCATCGATGGGAGTGGTATTGGAACCTTTACTAGTACCATCACGGGCCTTGATACAAACACTATTTATTATTTTAGGGCTTATGCAACCAATATTGTAGGGACATCTTATGGAAATGATGTAATATTCACAACGCTTCCTCGGCCTTGCCCTGGAGTGCCAACTGTGACTTATGAAGAAAACACCTATAACACAGTTCAAATTGGACAGCAATGTTGGTTAATAGAGAATCTGAATATTGGAGAAATGATTCCCGAAAGTCAAGCTCAATCCGACAATGATACCATCGAAAAGTACTGTAATGGCAATTTAGAATCAAACTGTGATGTTTATGGAGGGTTATACCAATGGGATGAGCTGATGCAATATGTGACAACTCAAGGAGTGCAGGGTATATGTCCAATAGGCTGGCATATTCCAAGTTATGAAGATTTTACCTTACTCACGGACAATCTTGGCGGTTTGTCTGATGCTGGAGGAAAGATGAAAGAAATGGGATTGAATCATTGGGCATGGCCAAACATAGGTGCGACAAATAGTAGCGGTTTTACTGCGATTGCTGGTGGTTTTCTTAGTGATCCTGGCTTGTTTGTTCCTCCTACTTTCCAAGCCTGCTTTTGGCCCTCCTCGGAAAACGTAACGACAAATGCATGGTCTTTATATTTAAATTATGGGAATAATAATGCTTTAATATACGATTATTGGGAAAAAACCAGAGCTTTATCGGTACGCTGCGTGATGAATGCACCGAATTATCCAACAGTTACTACAAATAACGTTATGAATATCAGCCAAACCAATGCGGTATCAGGTGGAAATGTAATCGAAGATGGCGGCTTTATTGTTACCGAAAGGGGAGTGTGTTGGAGCACAAGCTCGAATCCGACAATATATGATAATCATACAATTGATGAAGCGCAAACAGGCGAGTTTCTTAGCAATATTTCGGGTTTGACCAAGGGAACAATCTATTTTTTAAGGGCATATGCAACAAACAGCGTGGGTACTGCCTACGGGAATAAAGTGAAATTTGCATCACTTTTATCTCCGGACGAATGCGGAAATACTATTACTTATGAAGGGAAAACATACAATACCATTCAGATCGGCATACAGTGCTGGTTTAAAGAGAATCTCAATATTGGAACACAGATTGACACTAAAATAAATCAGACGAATAATGGAATTATCGAAAAATATTGTTATAACAATCTTGAAACGAATTGCACTGTTTATGGGGGCTTATATCAGTGGAATGAGATGATGCAGTATGCTACTACCGAGGAGATACAGGGAATCTGCCCTACGGGATGGCATATTCCCAGTAATACTGAATGGTGGAATCTCTCAAATTATCTTGGAAGTTTTTTTGTTGTTGGTGGCTTATTGAAGGAGACAGGATTTGAGCATTGGCTAACTCCCAACACTGGCGCAACAAATTCCAGCGGGTTCAATGCAATCCCTGGCGGCCTATACGAAAAACAATATTCGTTATTCACTTATCTAACCACATACGCACATTTCTGGTCATCATCTGAATACGATACTGCAAATGCAAAGGGCTGGTACTTGCAATACAATAGCAATCGTATCTCCTGGAGTAACTTTTGGGTTAAGTCTTATGGTTTTTCCGTTCGGTGTCTTAAGGATAGTTGTGACTATGTGGGTATTTCCATTGTCGCTTCAGCAAATCCGGTTTGTGAAGGCACTTCGGTTACCTTTACGGCCACCCCGACCAATGGAGGGACAACGCCATCTTATCAATGGAAGGTCAACGGAACATACGTTGGAACTGACAACCCGATCTATACCTATACTCCAGCCGCCAATGACGTGATCACCTGTGTGCTGACTTCCAGTGATACTTTGTGTATCACAGGCAATCCGGCGACATCCAATGAATACAATTCCATAGCAATTACTACCTCCTCCACACTTACTACAACGGTGGTTTCTTATATCGGACAAACCACAGCAACATCCGGGGGAGAAGTCATGAATGATGGCTGTGTTGCCGTTATGGCCAGAGGAGTCTGTTGGAGTACCTTGCAAAACCCTACAGTTGAAGACGACCATACCGCTGACGGTAACGGAACCGGTGTATTTGTGAGCAATCTCACCGGCCTCACACTGAATACCCTATATTATGTCAGGGCTTATTCAACAGACAGTGTTGGAACAGCGTATGGGAACGAAATGAGTTTTTCAACATCTTTTTTTGGTACTTGCGGGTACTTCACCATTATCCATGTCGCTGATACCATAGCCCCGGTTGACAAAACAGTAACTTACGGCACTGTTACAAATATACCCGGCGAACCATCAAAATGCTGGATTACCAGTAACCTTGGCGCCGACCATCAGGCAACCTCCGTTGACGATGCTACCGAAGCCTCGGCAGGCTGGTACTGGCAGTTTAACCGAAAACAGGGGTACAAGCATGATGGCACAAACAGAACGCCCAATAGCGTCTGGATAACCTCTATAAATGAAAATCTTGACTGGCAGGCTGCCAATGACCCGTGTACCCTTGAGCTTGGCAGTGGCTGGCGTATTCCAACTTCAACCGAATGGACCAATGTGGATGCAATTGGAAACTGGACCGACTGGAACGACCCATGGAACTCTGGTTTAAAGCTACATGCTGCCGGTATCCTGGTAGATGGAAATGGTTGGCTGGTCGAGCGCGGCGGGACCGGTTTTTACTGGAGTAGTGTGCAGGGCAGTGCCAACCACGGCGGGTACCTGTTCTTCTGGAGTGGAGACAGCTACATTGTCAACAACCAAGATAAGGCGTACGGCTGTTCTCTGCGCTGCCTCAAAGACACTTGCGCATTGCCATCCGAGCAGGTTATTAATATCCAATCAGGCTGGGGCGGCATATCAAGTTATGTCGATGCGGTGAATGATTCGGTCACGGTACTATTCGAGCCCATCATCAGCGACCTGACCATACTTATGAGTATGTCGCAGTTATATTGGCCCGGCCAGGGCATTAATACCATCGGAACATGGAACACTCACCAGGGTTACAAGATAAAGGTCAACAATACAGTGCAGGTTACTTTCAGCGGCGAGCCTGATGCTAACAAGACCCTTGACTTAAACAGCGGCTGGAGTATCATACCTGTCCTGAATAATGATCTGGTTGACGCTTCACAATTATTCGATCCGCTGGGTGATACCCTGATCATTGTAAAAGAGATTGCCGGTATTAAGCTGTACTGGCCGGGGCAGTCGATATATACATTGGTTAACCTGGAGCCCGGCAAGGCATATATGGTAGCTACAAATGCTGCATGTTCAGTTACTTTCCCGGCTTATGTCAGCAATCCTTATAAGACGGTTAGTGCCGGAGAAGTTTTTGTCAACGTCACACCATGGAATGATGCATTACCATCACCAAACTCACATACAATAGCTATTGATAAAAGCTTGTTAAGCCAATGTAAGCCCGGCGACGTTATTGGGGTATTCAACAATTCCGGTTTATGCTGTGGGATGATATCCCTTGGCGATTTGCAGTCGAATACTGCTATTACAGCTTTTGGTGATGATAACACGACAGGTATTACAGATGGTTTCGTTGAAGATGAAATCATGAGTTTCAGGCTTTATCGTCCCGGGATACCAGAGGAATTCCATGTTTTTGTCACCTATGATCAACTATTGCCGGATAAGGAATTTTTTACAACAAACGGGCTGTCAAAAATAGCCGGGATAAATCTCGTACCGACATCATCAGATTTAAGCGGTATTGAGGATTGCCTGACTATTTATCCAAATCCAACTGGGGGTATTATATACTTAACAAATCATTGTCTGCTGGGTGAGGTAGATATTAAGATATATAACGATCATGGACAATTAGTTATGGATGATCATATTTCCTATACTACTTTACATAAGACTTATCAGATTGATCTGACAGGATTAAGAAAAGGTGTATATGTGGTTAAATTGACAGGGATCGATTTTGTAGGATTTAAAAAGGTAGTGAAATATTGATCGTTGAGGAAGCCTTTCTAACCTTC
The DNA here is from genome assembly GCA_026391695.1 of Bacteroidota bacterium. Lineage (NCBI taxonomy): Bacteria > Pseudomonadati > Bacteroidota > Bacteroidota bacterium. Next base: position 39,629 of record JAPLDP010000037.1, on the reverse strand, counting down.
ATTATTCACAACCTCAAAATTTGATAAACAAATGATGCCGGGGGTATTGGGAGAACAGAAAATTGTTATTCCTGGGAGGATATGCCAGTGATTTGTATCAGAAATGAGGCAAATATTAAGGATTCTTGTATTTTTACTCATAGAAAAGATTATTTGAAAATTCGGACATATTAAAGATAGTGAATATCAATGACATAACAAACCTTTCCGTTTTTTTAGAAATAATTTAGGCTAAATGAGTTCTAAAAATTGGGAGTCATCATGATAAAAAGATTCTTTTTTATTACGATTATATTATTTCTTTCAGCAGCAACAATCTGTTTTGCCGAACACGTTAAAAAATCAGATGCTGAAAGAGTCGCGATTAATTGGTTTTTTAAAATCCAGTCAACTCAATTAAAGAAAACGAAAACCATTCTCATACAAAATTGTTTTGAGATAAAAGAAAACGAAGAAACGATTTTGTATATTTTTTCCATGGAACCCCGGGGATATGTAATTGTTGCAGGGGATGATCTTTCAACCCCAATCCTTGGTTATTCCCTGAAAAGCAATATTAATCCTGAAAATTTTCCACCTGCATTAGAAACAATATTAACTTCCTTCAAAGAACAAATACTTGAGGCAAGAAAGCAAGGGTTACGTGTGGATCAAAAATCTCAGGACATGTGGAATAAATTACTTGAACCTCATGAAATATTTAAAATTGAGTCCCAGGTTGATTCACGTACCGATACCAGTGAAGTCCTGCCATTGTTAAGTACCACATGGGATCAAGTGTGGCCGTATAATAAAATGTGTCCTGCCGATCCTGCCGGACCGGGAGGCCGTACAGTAACAGGCTGCGTGGCTACAGCGCTGGCCCAAATAATGAAATTTTATAATTATCCGACAACCGGTTTTGGAAGTTATGGCTATTATCACTCAATATACGGATATCAATTTGCCGATTTTGGTTCGACAACGTATGATTGGAGTAATATGCCTGATGTTCTGGATAGTACGGCATCCGAAATCCAACAAAATGCGGTAGCTCAATTAATTTATCATTGTGGAGTTGTCGTTCAGATGGATTATGGAACTGATGGCTCGGGTGCCCAGTTGGGCTCTCTGCCATTCAGTCTATTTCAGAATTTCAATTATTCACACCCAATTCTCATCAATCAACAAATGTATCCGTTGGATAGTCTTCCTGCTATCTTCATACAGGAACTTGAGGAGAATCGGCCGGTTTACTATGCGGCCGGGAGTACTATTAATGGCTTGCGCCATGCTTTAGTTTGTGATGGTTATCAGGGAGAAGACTTTTTCCATTTTAATTTCGGATGGGGAGGCAATGCTGATGGATATTTCTATTTAAATGGCGTTTCCCCGACATTGATTTTCACAGATAACTATGAAGCAATTATTAATATCCAACCTGATGACGGATTAAATGTTCGGGCAGATACGACCTGGAACGGTTCTTTAACAGTTAATCGTAGAATTGGAGTTCGAAGTGATGCAACACTTACAATAGAACCAGGAACAACACTTGAATTCGGAAAATATGGCGGGCTGATTGTTTATGGTAACATTCAGGCTATTGGCGCCAATGAAAATCCTATCGTTTTTACTGCTCAGGATACTACAGTTGGCTGGAATGGCATTGAACTCAATAATGCCATAGCAACTGCGGCGAATCAAGATTCATCGCGATTTGTTAATTGCGAGATAAAATATGCTAAAGCTTCTTACACATCGACAACTTCAATGTGTGGGGTCTATTATTGGGTTACACCCGCCTTAAGAATTACCAGTTATTCAAAACTTCTGATAGATTCATGTCAAATATTCAAAAGTGAGGGGGCCTACCGTGGCGGAGGTATAGATTTATTTTATTCCTCTTCAAGAATCTCCAATTCATTAATTACCCGGAATAAATCAATTTGGGGTTCAGCAATTCTTATTTCAGGAGCAACTCCAATTATTGAAAATAATATTATAAGTTATAATTCAAGTGATAGTCACATGGGTGCCATCGTATGTGAAACCTATGCAAACCCAATCATAAAAAACAATAAAATAATCTTTAACTCCTCTGGATATTTAAGTTCAGCGTTTTATATTTATTATGACTCATCTCCGACAATTGTTAATAATTTAATCGCAAACAATTTTTTTACCTTTGGTCCTTTTCCAAATCCCGAGTTCGGAGCAATTTATTGTGCCAGCTCATCTTCAATGATTATTAATAATACCATCTTAAATAATGAAGGGACCGGGGTGGTATCACAAGGGAGGGTAGACTTAACAATAATTAATAATATAATATGGGGAAATACTGACGCCTCAATTATGGTTAGGGATGCTGGATCTAATCTAAATATAACATTTTGTGATATTCAAGGTGGTCATGAAGGAATTTACATTGTTGATCCCGATGCTTCAATTATTACCTATGAAAATAATATTTCGACAGATCCTGGTTTTATAGGTGAAAACAATTTTCAACTAAGCGATTCTTCTTCATGTGTGAATCAAGGGACACCTGACCTGTATGGTTTATTAATTCCAGATAATGATTTGTCGGGTAATCCAAGGATTTTCGGAGGAAGAATTGATATGGGCGCTTATGAAAATCAGAACCTGGTTGCTGCTGACGACCTGTTTTTAGCACCTTCAAAGATTGATTTCATTTCAAATGTTTCGGAAATCGATTCTGTTATGGTGAGAGTAATCTATATCAATAATGCTGAAATCGATAGTTTGGGTGGTCTTTCACCGCCTTTTGGAAGCACCTTAAGTAATGATAGTTCTTTAATTAAAATAACAATTTATAGCCCGGTTGTCGGTGAATTTAATGACACGTTGATCGTTTTTTCTACGGTTGGACCAAAACAAATTCCTATTACAGCATGGGTTGGCACAGTGGGTTCCGGTGAAGTCTCAGGAATATGGGATACAACCTTGGTTAAAGTAAAAGGTGATATTATTATTCCCAATGGGGAAACTCTACAAATATATCCGGGAACAAAAGTCGAATTTCTTGGTCATTTTAAGGTTGATGTAAAAGGCAGATTATTGGCAGTTGGCGATAGTAGTGAATTGATAACATTTACTCCGGCCAACAAACCGATCGGATGGAAAGGTATTCGATTCGATGGAACAAGTTCAACAAACGATACGTCAATAATTCAATATTGTACGTTAGAAAACGGAGTGAACAGTGGTATAAATCTGGAAGGAAATGGTGGTGCACTCTACGTCTCGGGTTTCTCCAAGCTGATACTTTCAAATTGTCTGATCCAAAACAATAACGCCTCTGGTTATTCTGGTGGCGGAGTAATGTTAACGAATGGAGCGAATATTTTGATCAGGAATTGTAAGATAATGAATAATATCGCTCAGGATGGCGGAGCCATATATATCAAGACTTCAAGTCCTAAAATTATTGGTAATCATATTACCAGCAATCAGGCTAACGATGGTGGTGGTATAGATATTAATTATGGATCAAGTCCATTGATAACCAATAATTTAATTAGTGATAATCATGGAGCTTGGGGGGGCGGTTTTCATATTTGGGCAGAGTCTGATCCATTGCTTTTCAACAATACAATTGTAAATAATACGGCACTTGATGGAGGTGGATTTCGAATAGCCAATACTTCCGATCCATCCTTAATAAATAATGTTATTTATGGAAACAAGGTTCTAATCGACCCTTGGATCAATACAATAAAGAACTATATCCAAATTTATTTGCGCACTAATGCCGACCCTGATTTCTACAATAACAACATTCAGGGGGGGCTTGATAGTATTTTTGTAGAAGGAGGGTATACTCTATATGGCGTTTATCAGGACAATTTAGATGCTAATCCCAAATTCATGAAGTTTGGCTCACATGATTATTACATATCTTCATCATCCCCCTGCGTTAATGCTGGTAAGCAGGACATAGGAGTAATTGATTTGGAAACTTCATTCGATTTAGCTGGTAATCCCCGGATTTATGGAGGGATAATAGATATCGGGGCTTATGAATACAGTTGCATAGCAATTACAACCCCCACAGTTACTACAACAGCGGTTTCTGATATCGGACAAACCACGGCAACCTCGGGTGGCGATGTCATAGATGATGGCTGCGCTACCGTAACGGCCAGAGGCATCTGTTGGAGTACCTTAGAAAATCCTACAGTTGATGGCAACCACACCACAGATGGTAATGGAACCGGTGTGTTTGTGAGCAATCTCACCGGCCTCACACTGAGTACACTATATTATGTTAGGGCTTATGCAACAAACAGTGTTGGAACAGCGTATGGGAACGAGATAAGTTTCGTAGCAATTACTACCCCCACAGTTACTACAACTGCGGTTTCTGATATCGGACAAACCACAGCGACCTCAGGTGGCGATGTCATAAATGATGGCTGTGCTACTGTAACAGCCAGAGGGGTTTGTTGGAGCACCTCACAAAACCCTACAGTTGAGGGCAACCACACCACAGACGGTAATGGAACCGGTGTGTTTGTAAGCAATCTCACCGGCCTAACACCGGATACCCTATATTATGTCAGGGCTTATGCAACAAACAGTGTAGGAACAGCGTATGGGAACGAGATAAGTTTTTCAACTTCTAATTGCATAGCAATTACAATCCCCACAGTTACTACAACAGCGGTTTCTAATATCGGGCAAACCACAGTAACCTCGGGTGGCTATATCATAAATGATGGTTGTGCTATTATAACGGCCAGAGGGGTCTGTTGGAGTACCTTACAAAATCCTACAGTTGAGGGCAGCCACACCATAGACGGTAACGGATCCGGTGTGTTTGTGAGCAATCTCACCGACCTCACACTGAGTACCCTATATTATGTCAGGGCGTATGCTACAAATAGTGTTGGAACAGCGTATGGGAATGAGGTGAACTTTTTAACATTGTCTTCTTGCGGTTTCATCACAATTAACCATGTGGCAGATACCGTAGCTCCGGTTACTAAAACGGTTACTTACGGCACCGTAGCAAATATAGCCGGAGAGCCTTCAAAATGTTGGATTACCAGCAACCTGGGCGCCAACCAGCAGGCAACTGCTGTTAACGATGCAACCGAAGCCTCGGCAGGCTGGTACTGGCAGTTTAACCGAAAGCAGGGGTACAAGCATGATGGCACAAACAGAACACCTAATAACGTCTGGATAACCCCTATAAATGAAAACCTTGACTGGCAGGCTGCCAACGACCCTTGTACACTTGAGCTTGGCAGTGAATGGCGTATTCCAACCTCAACCGAATGGACCAATGTGGATGCAAGTGGAAACTGGGCCGACTGGAACGACCCATGGAACTCAGGTTTAAAGCTCCATGCTGCCGGGGCCTTGCACTACATCGATGGTTCGCCGGCTGGCCGCGGCTGGAACGGTTTCTACTGGAGCAGTGCTCAAGGCTATGACAACTACGGCGAGTGCCTGGTCTTCCAAAGTGGAGGCAGCTACATTGTTAACAACCATAAGGCATTCGGCTTTTCTCTGCGCTGCCTCAAAGACACTTGCATATTACCATTCGAGCAGGTTATTAATATCCAATCAGGCTGGAGCGGCATATCAAGTTATGTTGATGCGGTGAATGATTCGGTCACGGTACTGTTCGAGCCCATCCTCAGCGACCTGACCATACTCATGGGTATGTCGCAGGTATATTGGCCCGGCCAGGGCATTAATACAATCGGAACATGGGATACTCATCAGGGCTATAAGATCAAAGTCGATAACGAGGTACAGTTGACATTCAGCGGCGTCCTTGTAAATGACAGAGTTGTGGAATTACCAACAGGGTGGTCCATTACTCCAGTGTTAAATAACGATCAGGTTCTGGCTGATGACATATTCGGCCCATTAGCCGACACACTGACAATTGTCAAAGAAATTGGAGGAGGTGAAGTATATTGGCCGGCACAACAGATATTTACGTTACAGTATCTGATCCCTGGTAAAGCCTATTGTATTCATGTATCTTATCCCTGTTCCATTGAATATCCTGAATATTCACAAACAAGGTCAGGTGTCGTGCCGGATGAACAATTTGACGACATAACACCATGGAATGATGTATGGTCCACTCCAAACTCGCATACCATAGCTATTGATAAAAGCTTATTACGTCAATGTAAGCCTGGAGACGTTATTGGGGTATTCAACAATTCCGGTTTATGCTGTGGAATGATTTCGCTTGGGGATCTGCAGTCGAATACTGCTATTACAGCATTTGGTGATGATAACACGACGGGTATTACAGATGGTTTCGTTGAAGATGAAATCATGAGTTTCAAGCTATATCGTCCCGGGACTTTAGAAGAATTCCAGGTTTTTGTCACCTATGATCAACTATTGCCGGATAAGGAATTCTTTACAACAAACGGGCTTTCAAAAATAGCCGGGATAAATCTCGTACCGACATCATCAGATCTAAGCGGTATTGAGGATTGCCTGACCATTTATCCTAATCCGACTGGGGGTATTATATACTTAACAAATCATTGTCTGCTGGGTGAGGTAGATATTAAGATATATAACGATCATGGACAATTAGTTATGGATGATCATATTTCTTATACTACTTTACATAAGACTTTTCAGCTTGATCTGACAGGATTAAGAAAAGGTGTATATGTGGTTAAATTGACAGGGACCGATTTTGCGGGATTTAAAAAGGTAGTGAAATTTTGATCGTTGAGGAAGCCTTTTAATATTATTCCTGTAAAAATTAAAAATAATTTCATACTTTTGCAGCCCGAAATTTAAATGATTGACGTACCATCATTTCTAAATTTCCATTTTTGATAATGATAATTAACCTAAGTCTAATCCGTCCTGTGGTATGTCGGGACACAAAAAAAATAAATGGTGAAGAAATATCAGAATGTAAATGATGAAATTCAAAACCCCAATGAGTCCGGTGAAATGAGTGAAATTATCCAGGAAGAAATTCAGGATGATATGACAGAAGTGAAGGAACCGGAAAATGAAAAGTATGTAGTTGACTTAAACGATGAAAATGAGGAAATCCATGTAAATGAAATCTCTTCGGAGGAAGATTCCAGTGAAGTCCCAGAAGAGGCTTTGAAAGCTGAAGAAACAATTACAGTTGAAATCCCAGAAGAGACCATTCAGACGGCAATGCCTGAGGATAAGAATTCAGAAGATGAAAGTGCAACAAAAACTTCAGTTCATACCGCAAAAGTGGACTTAACAAAATTCCTTATCGACTCAAAGAGTTTTGACTGGGAATCATTAGGTAAGAAACAAGAGTTGTACACACCTGAAGAACGCGAAAAACTTGAAAAAATTTATGATAAAACCCTCAGCCAGATTGCTGAACATGAAGTTATTGAGGGAACTGTCGTGGCCAAAAATAACAGGGAAGTCGTTGTCAATATTGGTTTTAAATCAGATGGTGTCATTCCTTTATCAGAACTGAGATACAATCCCGACCTGAAAATTGGCGATAAGATAGAAGTTTATGTTGAAAGCCAGGAAGATCTCACGGGGCAGTTACTTCTTTCACATAAGAAAGCAAGAATACTCCGTTCGTGGGAGCGCATAAACCAGGCATTCGAAAATGATGAAATCATCACAGGTTATGTCAAATGCCGTACGAAAGGTGGACTTATTGTGGATGTCTTTGGTATAGAAGCATTCCTGCCCGGTTCACAGATTGATGTGAAACCCATCAGGGATTATGATGCCTTTGTGGACAAAACCATGGAATTTAAAGTGGTTAAGATTAACCATGAATATAAAAATGTCGTCGTATCCCACAAGGCACTTATTGAAGATGAGATAGAACTTCAAAAGATAGAGATCATCTCCAAGCTCGAAAAGGGACAGATACTTGAAGGTACAGTTAAAAATATTACTTCTTATGGAGTATTCGTGGACCTTGGCGGAGTTGATGGACTTATCCATATTACTGATCTCTCATGGGGCAGAATAAATCATCCAAATGAGATCGTTGAATTGGATCAGAAAATAAAGGTTGTTATTCTTGACTTTGATGATAATAAAAAGCGCATCGCTCTTGGTCTGAAACAACTGACACCACATCCATGGGATGCTCTGGACAAGAATATGAAAATTGGAGATAAGGTAAAAGGCAGGGTCGTAGTGATAGCGGATTATGGTGCATTTGTGGAAATTGCCAATGGGGTCGAAGGACTTATTCATGTTTCTGAGATGTCATGGTCACAGCACCTGAGAACAGCTCAGGATTTTCTTAAGGTCGGCGATGAAATTGAAGCTGTAATCCTGACTCTTGACAGGGATGAACGAAAAATGTCACTCGGCATCAAACAACTTATCCCGGATCCCTGGTCAAATATTATGGAGAAATATCCGGTCAATTCCCGGAATAAGGCGATTGTCAGAAACTTTACGAACTTTGGTATTTTTGTCGAACTTGAAGAAGGTGTTGATGGATTAATCCATATTTCTGATTTATCGTGGTCGAAAAAAATCAAGCATCCTGCTGAATTTACCAAGATTGGGGAGGAGATAGATGTTGTGGTTCTGGATGTGGATGTCGAAAATAGACGCCTGAGTTTAGGACATAAGCAACTTGAAGAAAATCCCTGGGATGTCTTTGAAACTGTGTTTACTTTGGGCTCTGTTCACAAAGGAACTGTGGCCAGTTCCTCTGAGAAAGGACATATAGTCACACTTCCATATGGTGTTGAGGGTTTCTGTCCGATGCGCCATGCTTCCAAAGAAGATGGAACTACAATCAAGGTCGATGATACCCTGGATTTCAAAGTAATAGAATTCTCCAAAGAAAATAAAAAGATCATTCTCTCTCATTCCAAAATTTTCCAGGAATTAGCTGTCGTCGAGAAATCAAAGCAAATGGAATTAGTTAAGAGTGAGGCAAAATCGACACGACGTGCTGTAAAAAAGATTAAGGATAACCTTGAGAAGACAACACTTGGTGATTTTGAAGCCTTGGCTAACCTGAAGTCGGACATGGAAAAAACTGAACGTAAAGATAAGGAAACCAGGAAATCTCCCAAAAGAGAGAAAGAAGAGTAATGAATGACATTTTCAGTGACCATTCTTGGCTGTAATTCAGCGATTCCTTTTCCCGGGCGTAATCCGAGTGCACAGGTCGTCAATTTTAATGAAAAGTATTATTTGATCGATTGTGCCGAGGGTACCCAGATGCAAATGCGAAAATATGGTGTCCCTGCACAACGAATAAACCATGTGTTTATCAGCCACATCCATGGTGATCATTTTTTTGGTCTTATTGGTCTGATATCTACATATAATCTCCTTGAACGTAAATCAGACCTTCATATTTACGGACCACCTGAACTTGAACAAATCATTGCTGTTCAGCTTGAGGCGTCAGCGACTCAATTAATATACTCACTTCATTTTCATCCGTTAAAACCGGATAATAAAACGGTGATTTTTGAGGATAATGAGTTAAGCATTATGACTGTTCCTCTCAATCATCGCATACCTACTTGCGGATTTATTTTCCAGGAAAAAATCCGCCCAAGGAATATTAAAAAAGGATTTCTGGATGAAGAGAAAGTTTCATTTGATGATATCAGAAAAATCAAATCCGGTGAAGATTATTTATCAAAAGAGGGAACACTTTATAAAAATAGTGCCATTACTTTTTCACCACCCAAGCCAAGATGTTATGCTTATATAAGTGATACATCTTATTTTGAATCTATTATTGAACAAATTTCGGGTGCCGATCTGCTTTATCACGAGTCTACTTTTATGCAGGATAAGGCGGCCACAGCTTCCGAAAAATATCACTCGACAAGCGTGGAAGCTGCGACAGTGGCCGTGAAAGCAAAAGTAAAAAGATTGCTACTTGGACATTTTTCAAACCGTTATGATGATTTGCAGCCGCTTCTTCAGGAAGCCAGAACCGTATTTCCGGAATCCTTTCTGGCGCTGGATGGGGAGGTGTTCAAAATCGCTGCCGATTATCGCAATAAAGCATCATAAAGAATTTCGACAGGATGATATGCAATCCTCCCGGTGCCATCTTTTATATGATGCCGGCAACTAGTGCCTGTTGCGGCTATTAGCACATCTGAAGTGGCCTTTCTTACTGCAGGAAACAATATCAGTTCCCCCACTTTCATTGACATTTCATAATGCTCCTTTTCGAATCCAAAAGAACCCGCCATGCCACAACATCCTGAGGGTATTTCCTCAACAGTATAGTTTTCAGGTAAAGAAAGTATTTCTTTTGATGAGGTTGTTGAAGATAGGGCTTTCTGGTGACAATGCCCATGAAGCATGATATGTCTTGATTCTCTCGTAAATTGTTCCTTTATAATCCTATTTTCCTTTATTTCGTTTGCTATAAATTCGTCCAACATAAATACATGCGCTGAAAGATTCTTCGCTTCAATCCTTAGATCAGCCCTAACGAGTTCCGGATATTCATCCCTGAAAGTTAAAATTGTGGATGGTTCGATCCCGACTAATGGTGTTTCTTTGGAAATCAGAGGATGAAGAAGTTCTACATTTCGATTAGCCAGTTTTTTGGCTTTCCTCACCAGCCCTTTCGACAGAAAAGACCTTCCGCTTTCTTTATGATGTGGTATTTGCACTTCATAGCCGAGGTGGGTGAGTAGTTGCACAGCTTTAATGCCTATTGAAGTATCATAATACTCAGTGAATTCATCGGCAAAAAAGTAGACCTTACCAATGTACTTACCTGACGGAAAGAACAGATGATGGTTCTTTCCGGCCCAATGCGTCATTGTTGTATCAAATAGCAAAGGCATAGTACGTGGTGCAGCAAAGCCCAGAATCCATTTTATTAACTTGGAACTGATTTTTTTACTCATAAGGAAGTTGACGAAAGCAGGAAACCGGGCACATACTTTGTTCAGTATGGCAACATTCGCAATAGCTCTGGTTCTGAAGGGAATAATATGTTTATCATAATAATGTTGTAAAAACTCTGCCTTATATTTTGTGATGTCAACGCTGGAGGGACACTCGGCTTTACACCCTTTACATGAGAGGCATAAATCGAGGATATCATAAATTTCCCTATGATTAAAAGGATTCTTTTTCGTAGAGTTTGAGATGAACTCTCTAAGGATATTTGCTCTGGCACGAGTGGTTAAATTTTCATCCATGGTAGCCATATAACTTGGACACATCGTACCGCCAATGAGAGCAGACTTCCGGCAGTCACCCGACCCATTGCATTGTTCTACTGCTCTTTGAAAACCCATTGTGGTAGTATAATCGAAAAAAACAGGTATATCCCTTGTAAATTGTCCTGGCTTATACCTCAGGTTGGTTGTGATGGGGGGTGTGTCGGTGATTTTACCGGGATTAAAGATGTTATCCGGATCCCATGCAGCCTTAATTCGTTTAAGCAAATGGTAATTTTTCTCCCCAATCATAAGAGGTATAAATTCTCCTCTCAGACGTCCATCCCCATGTTCCCCACTGAATGAACCTTTGTACTTCTTGACAAGTTTGGCTGTTTCAAGAGCTATGTCATGAAATAAGCGTATCTGTTTTTCATCTTTCATATTCAATACAGGTCGCACATGGAGTTCACCTGTGGCAATATGAGCATGATATGTGCAACTGAGCTTATATTTATTCAGCAATTTCTGTAATTCTTCGATGTAATCCGGTAATACTTTAGGATTTACTGCGGTATCTTCAATCACCGCTACAGGTTTTGCATCACCTGGTATATTTGACAATAGTCCAAGGCCGGCTTTTCGCAGATTCCATACTTTATTAATATCATTGCCGAAAACGTAAGAGAAATGATAACCAAGGTCCTGTTGTCGCATTTCAGCCTCAAGTATGGAGGTTTTTTCAAGTAACTCTTCGCGCGAGCTGCCTGTAAATTCTATAATTAAAATGGCAGCCGGATCTCCAATAATAAAAAAACGATTTTTCAGTTGTTCAATGTTATGCTTCGTCTGCTCAATGATTATCCGATCAATCAGTTCAATTGCACCGGGATAATACTTTAAGGCAATGAGGTTTCCATAAAAGGCATCCCTGAGTCTGTGGAAATGAACACACTGTAACACTTTTTCCTTGAAAGGAAGTGGAACGAGGTTAAGTTTAATATCATATGCAAAAGCTAATGTACCCTCTGATCCAGCCAGGATTTTACAAAAATTGAAAGGCTCTGTGCTTTGAGTGAATGGTAAAGTTTCGAGCAATTCGTCAATAGCATATCCAGTATTTCGTCTACGTAAAGTCCGGTCGGGGTATTGCGACCTGATTTCCTGCTGATTTGAAGGCTCAGTAAGAATTTCACGAATGTTTTTGTATATGACGTTCTCCAGATTATCGCTAGAGCATTTTTTTTGGAATTCATCATTTGTCATACGACCAAACTCAGCTTCAGAACCATCGCTTAAAATAACTTTCATTGAAAGCGTATGATCACGTGTACTGCCATAAATTAAAGAATGTGCTCCACATGCATTATTTCCGACCATACCTCCAATTGTGCAACGGTTCGAAGTAGATGTTTCCGGTCCGAAGAATAGTCCATAAGGCTGCAAATATTTATTTAATTCATCCAATACGACCCCAGGCTCAACACGCACCCAGAATTCAGTTTTATTGACTTCAAGAATCTGAGTCATGTATCTTGATATATCCACTACGATACCATTTCCAACAACTTGTCCGGCAAGAGATGTTCCGGCACCACGCGGTATTAAAGATAACTGTTCCTGATGGGCAAATGCAATCAGCTTTTTAATATCTTCTTTGTTCTTTGGTCTGACAATCGCCAAAGGTATTTCCCTGAATACTGAAGCATCGGTAGCATATATCAACCGGGAAGTTTCATCAATCAGGATATCTCCATCGATAGAATATTTTAAATCTATTATGTTGTTATATAGTATCTTGCGGCTGGTCATATCAATCGATTCTTCTCCTTATATATTTTACTATCGTTTTAAAAATGCATAATTTTAATCATCTATTGCTATAGTCATAATTCCACTTTTTTGTACTGTATTTTGTGACAACCAATTCATTGATTATTTTTTTGTCTTTTTCACTCAAGATATATACATTATTATTTAGATTTTTATTAAATATAAATTTTAAAAGAGACGCTTTAAATTGTTGTAAATCATATTTATAATTTAAAAATTTTATAATATTGGTGACGTTGCTTTTTTTTGATCGAACTGAATAGCCGGAGAGGGTCATATTTTGCACATTTAAAGCTGCTTTCAAGTCATTAAGAGAGGTGGAAAACAAAATTGTTCCATGATGCAATACCCTTGTTTTATGAATATGTTCAGCATTACCTGAAAATTTTTCCCCATTAATTGTTAAATTACTTTTGTTTTCAAGTTTCGCATGAATACCAAATGTCTGAAGAAACTCTATAATAGGAGATGTAAATCGGAAATAGTCAACTAATTTGCCTATTTCACCTGTGATAATATACGTATAATTGATATTTCCAAGGTCATTATAAACAGCACCTCCACCGGAAATTCTGCGAATAACAGGGATATTATACTTTAAAATATAGTCCTGATTGACTTCTACCTCAGGATTTTGATGCTTGCCAATGATTACTGAAGATTCATTTTGCCACAGCATGAAAATATCCTCTGTGAAAGATTTGAAAAAATACTCTTCAGCGGCAATATTAAAATAGGGATTAGTCTCTTGTCTGTCAATAATTAACATTAGTAGTCTTTTCTCCAATCAGCAAAACTCTATAATTGTTTTAAAGTGTATTTCGCCTCACGTTCTACTGCTTGCTTTAACCAGTAGGGGGTAATTATATCAAGGAATTGTTTCTTTTCCTCTCTGGCTTTTTCCAGGTTAAGGCCAATATATATCTGTGCTTGTTCTTTTGTTGATAATTCTGGTAATTCAATAGGTGAATAAATACCGCGAGCATTTAATATTCTGGTAAGCAATAACCTGGCATCCTGAGCTTTGCCAATAGAAGCTGCCAGGATTCTGAGGGATTCAACTGGAGAATGGAATGAAGCACCATGACTTGCTGCAACAAAGTCCCAGCGCCACTGTGCCTGTCGGATAAATTTAAGAGCAGGTCGCATTTCATTTTCGGTGGCACCAGCATCCCAGGCAGCTTTGGCTTCGATATGAGCCCTGCAGAGCAACTCTTCGGCAACAGTTTTAATCTGAAACACTTTCTCCTGTCGCTCATACACATTTTCTCTCAGTGTTTCTTCACTTTCACGATGGCATACCTGACATGAATTGGTGATATTGTTTAACGGACTCTGTATGTGGTGATCCGTAAATTTTTGTCCTCCCTCATTATAATAAGGCATATGACAATCGGGGCATGAAACACCTCGTTCATAATGAATTCCAGTCGTGAATAATTCATAATCAGGATGTTGCGCCTTAATCATCGGTGTACGGCTTAGCTGATGTATCCAGTCAACAAAATTATTTGTGTCATAATATTCTTCTACTGACTCAACAGTCACACCTTTATCCCAAGGAAAAGTCAGATAATTAGTTTCCTTTTGGAAATAATACTCTACATGGCATTGTGCACACACCAGGGAACGTAACTCCTGGTATTCGACCGTGGTAATGTCACGTCCGGTACGTTCAAAAGCTTCAATAAGAGATGGCCGGGTGATCTTAAGGTTTTGTGTTGTAGCATCATGACAATCGGCACAGCCAATAGGATTTACTATTTCTGCTCCACGCGAAGCCCATTTCCCTTTATAAAATTCTGAAATTCCAATTTCATTCATGACTCTTGGAACATCAGGGCTTTTACATGTCCAGCATGTATTTGGCTGTGGTCCAGCGTCTGGAGTCATTGGTGCCCCCGTGCGCAGAGTATTATGAATATCCGTTATCGAATAGAAATGCCCCCGTCCCTGCTTATAATCTTTTGAAAAGCTATAGCCTGCCCATAAAATGACCAGTTTTGGCTCGATACTGAGCATATCAATTGTCGCGCTGCCTCCAAACATACTTCTGAATGATGTGTCGCTGGTTTTTAAAAAGGACTGATATTCCTGAGGGAAGTTTTGACCCCACCGCGCACTGCGCGGTTCCCATTGCGAATATTTGACTACAGGTTTATTTGTATAAGTAGCTTCGGTGCGTCGTTCTATGATGGATGAAGCTAAGAGTCCAAGAAGAAAAACAATGATGAGAGAAATGAAGAATATAAACCATCCCATCCATGGTTTGTCTTTGATACTTTGACTTAATGATTTCATAGTTAAATAATTATAATTCAATATTTTATTTAAGCTTATTTTAATAAACAATTAAGCCATTCAGGTATAGGTGAAGAGGGGAAGGGTACCCTTGCATACGGAACACTTGATAGGCTGTGTACTTTACCATGGGGGACTTCGGCATGACAATCCCAGCAACGCCTGTTAACGAAAATTCTTGGTTGAGCTTGAGTTATTGTAAAAACTGGATTATTTATGAAGAGCTTTTTATGGCATCGTAAACAATTTTTCTGCACCACATCCTGTCCTCCCTCTTCGATCAGGATAACCTGTGGTTCTAACCTGAGAGTAAAATAAGTGGCATGCTTCATACCATCCTTTGCTTTATATAAGTACTTGACAAGAAAATTATCCTGAGGTACATGACAATCATTACAAGTGCAAACTTTCCGGTGGGAACTGTGATTCCATGTGGCATACTCTGGAGACATTATATGACAGTTGACACAGGCTTTTGGATCATCCGATATATAAGATACAGCCTTTGATATAAAGATAATATACAGAAAGAAGCCCGTGAAAAATCCTGAAAGCACTATAGCAGGAATTCTCCATCTCAAAGGAGGTGTGAGGAATTGAATAATCCTTCTCATAATTTATTTCCGGTACTTTTATGCTCAAATATCGAAATAAAAAATTAAACTTGCATTAAATGTCGTAAGGATTTTAGAATATGAAAAAAATAATTTCTGTCGTTTTGATTTTTATCTTATTCAGTGCCTGTGAAATAATTAAACAGGTCAATCAAATGGCAAATCTTGCCAATTGTGATTTCCGGTTGAAGAGCATCGAACAGACCCTTTTGGCAGGCATTTATATCCAGCATATGCAATCCTTCGCTGAACTGAGTTTTTCTGATGTGGTGACTATAACTAATGCCATCGCTAATAAAACGCTCCCCTTAGAGTTTATATTAAATATTGAGGTGAGAAATCCAAACACATCTCCTGCTGCTATGAATAAAATGGAGTGGATTCTTTTAATCGATGACCAGGAGTTACTCAGGGGATTTTCCTACCAAAGAGTTGAGATACCTGCCAATGGCGGAATAGCCATCATGCCATTAAAAATCAATATGGATCTGATGCAAGTTTTGACCGGTGTATCATTACAGGTAATAAAAAACTTTGGATTTGATTTGGCTGGAAATGGAAATGGACCCACAAGAATAAAAATTAAAGCAAAGCCGACGATCATGATTGGTAATCATCCTCTTACATATCCGGGTTATATTACTATTACTCCGGAATTCAGTTCATAATCGTCATCAACCTATCTAATAAAAGGTATGAACTCCAGGGCAAGCCCTGGACCCTATTTCCGCCCCAAGGGACCGGGAATTTGACAGGGATCCCGATTTCACTTCGTTCATCGGGATCAATTCGACTTGCAATTTTTTCTTCACTGCGTTCGAAAAAATTGAGTCTCATTGATTAAAACAGCCCACCGTTCTGGTAAATCTCCATCTGCACTTCTGACATCTTATCAGCCCAGATCGTTTTATTATTTTTTAAATTCTTGATTTCACCGGTTTCAAAATTAATCCTGATGGTATCAGCTTCTGCTAAATCAAGATCCTCAAGTGATTTGTAGGTCATAATAGGAAATGCAGCATTTATGGCATTCCGCTCATAAATAGCACCAAATGACTCAGCAAGAATAACGCTGATACCGAGAGATTTAAAGCAATCGACGGCTTGTTGACGTGAACTGCCACTGCCAAAATTCTTTTGAGTAATCACGATATCACCAGATTTGGCCCTTTTGGCGAAATCATTATAACCTTTAAGATTGTCAAATGTATATTGTCCCATTTCCTTAATATCCGTAATGGTCAGGTAACGATTATGAAAGATCATGTCGGTGTCGATATTATCCTCTTTTACAAGCCATACACGGCCTTCGACCGTTAACGGTTTAGTCTCGGATGTTTTCTCCCGTAAAGCTGAATCGCTTGATTTCTCAGCTCTTTCCTTTACTGCAAATAATGCCGGATGTGAAGGAATATCGTCAGGGGTTGTAATATACCCAGCGATTGCTGAAGCTGCGACAATATCAGGGGAAGCGAGATATACTTCACCTTTACCTTGTTTGCCGGGAAAATTACGATTTCCGGTGCTGATGGTTACTTCTCCCGGTCCGTTTTGTCCTACTTGTCCGGCAGCACAACCTGCACAACCTGCATTAGATACTAATGCACCTGCTTCTTTAAAGATGGATATGATGCCCTCTTCAAGGCATTGCATCCATATCTCATTTGTTGCGGGTACAATTTTCAGAACTACACCCGGTGCTAATTTACTTCCTTTCAATATTCTGGCTGTAACACGCATATCTTCAATGCGGCCATTTGTACAACTACCGATAAATGCCGAATCGATTTTAATCTTTTTCACCTCCTCGGCAGGAACAGCATCATGAGGTTTTCCCGGACGTGACACCCTCTGAACAAAGGAGGAGATATCCAGGTCGAAAACCATTTCATATTGTGCATCTGGATCAGCTTTTACAGGCTGGATTTTTTTACCGCTAATGGCTTCACAATAATCGATGACGGATTGATTCGGAGTAAATAGCAAAATTATGACTCCCATCTCTGTGCCCATTGAAGCGATGGTAATTCTCTCATCAAGAGTCAGCTTATCGACCTCTTCACCATAAATTTCAACGGAGTAGCCCAGCAATTGATTGGCGCCATAAAGGGCAAGAAGATTAAGAACAATGTCTTTTGCTGTAAGATTGGCGGGTCGTTTACCATGAAGGGTGATTTTAACAGATGGTGGTACCTTAAACCACACTTTACCTTTACTCCATGCTGCAGCAATATCCTGGTCACCCATACCCTGACCGAATGCTCCGATAGCTCCGAGTATATTTGCATGGGAATCAGTCGTCACTGCCGTACAACCCGGAAAGGCAAGACCTTCACGAATAAGGAGGTGAGTTCCGATTCCGGTGTCGATATCAAACACCTTTATACCGTGTTCCCTGGCAAACAGGCGGCATACCTGCTGGTTAATGGCATATTTTTGATCAGAACCAGTGGGATTACAGTCAAATGTGAAGAAAGTTTTCCCCGGATCATCAATGGAAAGATGATTATCCACCATGCTTTTTACCACGTTGGCACCTCCGAAATCACGCGCAGCACGAACGTCAAGGTCAATGTCAACAATATCTCCGGGTTTTACCACCGGATATTTTGAATGACTGGCTATAATTTTTTCAACTAAATTCATTAGTTTATTTTTTTACTTTCAATCTGTCTTTAAATGGTTCAAAAGTCATGAAATCGGCATGGTGGACGATATAAGCTTCCGTTGTGCGTTTCACCATATCACCTTCACCTGCATGCGTGGCAATAATATGGCACACCTCAGCAGGAACACCGCATTGTTCGGCAAGTGATACACCTGAGAAAGGATGCCTCAGATATTGTCCGTATACTCCCTGTGCTGATTTGCCATTCTCGTCTTTGGTGTATTCCAGCAGTTTACCGACATCAGCCAGTATGGCACCTGCAATAAGCACATCCATGTTTACGGGAAGTTCATTCTTGAAGAAATCGTTGATGAGTTCTCCACTGGCCTTTGCCAAGTGAACAACAGCTCGTTTATGCTCCATAAATGTAACTTTCAGACCAGGGCCGGCCAATAATGTGAATGGTATTCTGTTTAGGTCATCAGGAGTGAGAACACTTTTCTCAAAAGCAAGCTCCCACGTATGAGATGTCTTTTCACGGAGATCTTGATCTTTTATCCAATCCAGTTCAGGCCATAATTCTTTAATGTTTATCATGATATTTGTATTTTATTACATTAATTCTTTTACCAACCTGAAACCTGTAACCTGCAACTATCGACGTTAGTCTTGTTCCAAGTTACAAGTTACAGGTAATTATAACATAGATAGTGGTCATACAAGTTTGGCAATAATTGCATCGGTCATTTGCCGTGTTGATGCAGCGCCTTTCTGCAATACATCAGGTTTTCCTGTCAATTTCAGCATATCATAAGTTCTGACTTTACCTTCAACAACGACAGATGCAATGGCTTTGCGGATATTCGCAGCGATAACTTTTTCATTAATGAAGTCAAGCATCATGCATGCTGCTTCAATCATGGCAATTGGATTGACTATGGGAACCTGGTAGTCTGCATATTTTGGTGCTGAACCATGTGTGGGTTCGAAGACTGCAATATTTTCACCCAGGTTGGCGCTGGCAGCAAATCCAAGGCCACCTATAAGTCCGGCAAAACCGTCGGAAACAATATCTCCGAACATGTTTCCAGCGACGATCACACCATAATCCTCAGGATTTTTGGTCAGCCACATCATCTGTGCATCGATATTGGTGTTCCAAAGCGCAATACCAGGGTAGTCCTTTTTCTGCATTTCTTTGGCAATCTTAAGCATCATACCTGATGTTTCGCGTATGACGTTCGGTTTTTCGCAAACTGTGACTGATTTATAACCATATTTTTTTGCATATTCAAAAGCCGCTTTCACGATGCGGGTGGTGTATTTTTTTGTAAAAATGCGTGCCGATATGGCTATTTCCTCTTTTGGAACATGTCCGAAATTTTTTAGAAAACTTTTATGTGTCTTAAATGCTTCGTAGACCTGATCAGGGGGATTAGTCCATTCGACACCACTATAGAGGCATTCCGTGTTCTGCCTGAAGATCACCACATCGACTTGTGGCTCTTCAATGGCTCCTCCTTGTCCCCGGCGGACAAAATTTAACGGATTACCTATATATGATTTGCATGGACGAATGCAGATGTCCAGATCGAAAAGTTGACGCAATCCGACAATTGGACTGGAGTAAATAAAGCCTTTTCCCTGTAAGGAAGTGTCCAGTTCTGCGGCGGCATCGTCTTTCGGTTTGGATGTGATGGCTCCAAATAATCCGATTTTATGTTTCCTAAGTAAATCAATTGTTCTGTCTGGTAGGGCATTTCCTTCTTTACGCCAGAATTCCCATCCAATATCACCGTAAACATAATCAGCATCAAATCCTGATGCTTCCAGCACCCTGATAGCTTCATTCAGTGCGGTTTTTCCGATACCATCACCCGGGAGGGCAACTATTGTCCTTTTAGCCATAATAAATTAGATTTGACTTGTTGATTTGATAGTCCTTTGTGAAGTTGAGTTCAAATTTACATATTTTTTTATAACTGCAAAAAGTGTCGATTTTTAATAATTTTGCTATAAAATTGAATATTTGAATGATTTGTTAAATAACCGGATTTTTAAAATTATTGCTGAATCAGCTGAGGAATTGAATATTCCAGCATACATTGTCGGTGGTTATGTCCGTGATATGATTATGCATCGTCCTTCAAAAGACATTGATATTGTGGCAGTCGGCAGTGGTATTGAATTAGCTCAGCATGTCGCAGCGCGACTTGGAAAAAGCATAGGTGTGACAGTATATCGTAACTTCGGGACTGCAATGATCAAATATCATGATAGGAAGGATGAGTGGATCATAGAATTTGTAGGTGCCAGAAAAGAATCTTATAATTGGTCATCCAGGAAACCTGTTGTTGAAACCGGCACTCTTGAGGATGATCAGAACCGCCGTGATTTCTCGATTAATGCCTTGGCTATCAGTCTGCAATGGAATAATATTGGCACCCTTATCGATCCTTTTAATGGGCTGAAAGACATAGAAAACAGGATAATACGCACACCTCTTGACCCAGACATCACTTTTTCAGATGATCCTTTACGAATGATGCGCGCCATAAGGTTTTCCACACAACTTAATTTCCACATTGAGGATAAAACACTATACGCCATTAAGCGTAACCACAGACGGATATCTATTGTATCAATGGAAAGGATTACAGATGAATTGAACAAGATTATTCTTGCTGTACAACCTTCTATAGGGTTTAATTTATTATTTAAAACCGGACTTCTGGACATTATCTTCCCTCAGTTTGTGGCTCTTAAAGGCACTGAGTTCATTGATGGGAAAGGACATAAAGATAATTTTTTTCATTCGCTCGAAGTGCTGGATAAATTGGCCCCTAAAACTGAAAATCTCTGGTTACGCTGGGCCGCACTGTTGCATGACATTGGAAAGCCACTTACTAAAAAGTACGATCCTGAGATCGGTTGGACATTTTATGGACATGATTTCATCGGATCCAGGATGGTGGAACAAATCTTTAAAATGCTCAGATTACCTCAGAATGAAAAGATGAAATATGTCGAAAAACTTGTACTCCTTCATCTGAGACCTCAGGTACTTACTGATGAGGGTGTGACGGATTCGGCTGTCAGAAGACTGTTGTTTGATACAGGTGATGCGATCGATGACCTGATGTTGCTCTGTGAAGCTGACATAACCTCTAAAAATCAGCAGAAAGTAGCACGATATCTTGATAATTTCGCCTTCGTAAGGCAGAAACTTGTTGAAGTGGAAGAAAAGGATCGTATAAGAAATTGGCAGCCGCCGGTCAGCGGAGAGATCATCATGGAAACATTTAATTTGAATCCCTCAAAGGAAGTAGGTATCATTAAAAGCGCCATTCGTGAAGCTATTCTGGACGGCATTATAAGCAATACTTTTGAAGATGCCTACAGACTGATGCTCGAGGTAGGACAAAAAATCGGCCTTAAACAGATGAAATAATTAAAATTTTTACTATCTTTATATACAGATCTGGATTGTAATCAATATAAAATGACATCACTCTTTCGCTATCAGCTATTTGTGATAATTTTTTTTTCTTTCAGGTATTTTGACTTTTTGAAAAGAATTATTTTTGAAGTACAAAAATTCACCTCCTTTGATTAATGAAAGTTAATATATTTGCCGGTCACTTATTAATTAAAGGATTGTTATTATTGTGCTGATATAAAAGAGGATAAATTGACACGACCTATGCATGCTTACAGGTTCAGGCTCCTAAGTGATGAAAACGATGAATTTCTCAGGGATATTGAGATTAAATCGACCCAGACTTTTAAGGATTTCCATACTGCCATAAAGAAAAGTGCCAGCATAAACAGCCTTGAACTTGCTTCTTTCTTTATCTGTGACCGCAAATGGAATAAATTAAAAGAGATCACACTGATAGATATGGAAGAAGGAGATACTGATGTTGGAGATAATGTAGATGATGAACAAGAAAAGGAATACAGAGTGCCATTATCAGTGATGGATAAAGCAATCCTCAAGGATTATATTGATGACCCTCACCAGCGTTTGCTGTATGAGTATGATATACTCAACCAGAGTGCATTGTTTATTGAACTTATCCATATCTCCCCTGCTGAAGCCAAGACTAAATATCCGGTTTGTGTCAAAAGTAAAGGATCTCTCACTGCGCCTAAAATAAATCGGGAAGATTTCATTCCTGAGGATGTTGACGAACGTGAACTCCTGAAGGAATTTGAAGATATGCTTAATGGTGATATGGAGAGTGAAGATACCGAACAACCTTATTATGATCCGGAGGTGTAACCACTAAATGGTAAACCTGGTTACTCAACAGCCTTTCAAATTCCTTATTGTTATTATTGGACCTACGGCTATTGGTAAAACAACAATATCTATCGAACTGGCTAATTTATTCCACACCGAGATAATCTCTGCTGATTCCCGACAGTTTTATAAAGAGCTGAAAATAGGCACTGCATCACCATCACTTGATCAGCTGGCACAGGTAAGACATCATTTTATCGGACATTTAAATGTCACGGATCCTTACAACGTCTATAAATTCGAGACCGACGTCCTTAATTTATTGACAACCCTTTATTCGAGCAAAAAGTATGTAGTCCTTGTTGGTGGATCAGGGCTGTACATTGATGCTGTCTGTAAAGGGATTGATGTACTTCCTGATCCCGATCCCGATTTAAGAAAATATCTGCAAGAGAAATGGAAAAAGGAAGGCATTGCATCTTTACAGAAGGATTTGAGTACTCTTGATCCTGAATACTTTACGGTGGTAGATAAACATAATCCAAAACGTCTTATGCGAGCTTTGGAGGTTTGCATGACAACAGGTAAAAAATTTTCTGAGTTACGCTTAAGCAAACCTAAAGCACGGAATTATATTACTGTAAAAATCGGACTTGATCTTCCGCGTGAGGAGCTCTTCGCCCGCATCAACCAGCGTGTAGATCAAATGATTGAAGATGGCCTGATTGATGAAGCCCGCTCGTTATGGCCATACAGGCACTTGAATGCATTAAATACAGTCGGATATAAAGAGTTATTTGAATATCTCGATGGACGAATTGCACTTGATAAGGCAATCGGGAAAATCAAAACCGATTCAAGGCATTATGCCAAGCGACAACTGACCTGGTTTAAAAAAGATCAGGACATCATGTGGTTCAGTCCTCATGAATGCCATGCCATAGTGACCTATATTAAGAATAGGTTACGGATCCATGGGGTATAAATGGTAACAAACAAGACCATCCATTGGCGTTTGAAGGATTTTACCTGTCTTGATGCCCTTTTCTTCTGCTACTTCCTTCAGTAATTTTTTAAATTGAATGGCAATCGATCCGACAGCATTTAAGGAGAGATCTTTATAACGCGAATATTTCATAACCTGGAATCTGAGAAAGTTATTGAAAGCATTTTTAATGAGTTCAGTTATATATGGTTCATGAATATTCTCCGAAAGGAAATATGCGAAAGAAGCAAGAAACCTGTTAGGCCTTGGCTTGTTATATACTGCATCCAATGTTGTCTCAAGGGTCAGGTGATATTTGTTTTCAAATTTATCACGAATATTTGCAGGCATTTCCTCAAGGAAATAATCCCTCACTAATTGTTTCCCCATATAAGCTCCGCTGCCTTCATCTGCTAAGACAAAACCCATGGAGGAGACATTTTCCTTAATTTCTTTACCATCATAATAACACGAATTGGATCCAGTCCCAAGGATACATGCAATACCTTCCTTATGCCCGCATAATGCTCTTGCCGA
Source organism: Bacteroidota bacterium (assembly GCA_026391695.1). NCBI lineage: Bacteria > Pseudomonadati > Bacteroidota > Bacteroidota bacterium. Next base: position 15,379 of record JAPLDP010000037.1, on the reverse strand, counting down.
GCCCAGTAAATCATGCTCAACCTGGATATCAGCGTTCCTGAAAAAATCTTCAAGTGCCGATGAAACGATATCGCAATTTTTTGGTGTAGAACATCCAGCACCGTAAAAATGAACAGCGTTTACTTTACTATTATCAAGAAACGGATACAGGTTCTTTTCGAGTTCTTCCAGAATACCTTCTGATTTGATAAAATATGGATTGAATCCAATAGTTTGAGCTGTTCGTATTTCATCTATATTATGTATGATGGCCCAGTCGGTTTTAGTGGCACCGCTGTCAGCAATTAGTATCATGGCTGTTCAATTGACCTCACCCCCCGTCCCCCTCTCCTCCAGGAGAGGGGGTGAAGGGGGTGAGGTGGTTTGGTTAAATTCCCCGCAACTCGATGCGGAATGTTAAAGCGAAGGTATTGCATTTTCATGATATGAGTAAAAAGTATAACTTAGAAGCCGGATAATTATCATCTATTTGCTCTATAAATAAGAATATGCCAACAATTTCTGAACAAATTGTTAATTTTTACTCTGCTCTGGATATACAATTCTCCTTGCCTGAAGGCATTGAGGTGATGAATCCTTTTAAAACTATGGAAGTCAAACGGATCATTAACTCCTTTTATTCACGATTTTTTAATGATAACAATAAAAGGATAATGATACTTGGAATTAATCCGGGCAGATTTGGAGGAGGGGTGACCGGTATTCCATTTACTGATCCCATCCGGCTTGAAAAGCAATGCGGTATCGCAAATACCTTCAATAAAAAACCGGAACTCTCATCTGTATTCATTTATGATGTCATCAGTGCATTTGGCGGCCCGGAGCAATTTTATTCCATATTTTATATAAGCGCTATAAGCCCTCTTGGTTTTCTGAAAGATGGCAAGAATTATAATTATTATGATAGTAAGGAACTCCTTATAAAACTGCACGATTTTATCGGAAAGTGTTTTATGGAACAGATGGATTTTGGCATAACAACTGACATTTGCTTTTGCCTTGGAGCTGGAAGAAATCTTGAGGTGCTGAAGACCCTGAATGAAGATCTATCGCTTTTCAACAATATTTATTCTCTGCCTCATCCACGATGGATTATGCAGTATAGACAGAAAAGGAGGGGAGAATTCGTGAAATTGTACGTTGATGCTCTAAAGACCATTTGATCAATGAACTAAAGATGAATAATTAACAATTAATTATTTCGCAGGTTGATTTTTAAAAATTCTATATTTTTGTACCTGTATGTAACAGATTAATAAATTATCTTCAATTGTCAAATATAAATTAGGCGGAAGTAGCTCAGTTGGCAGAGCATCAGCTTCCCAAGCTGAGGGTCGCGGGTTCGAACCCCGTTTTCCGCTCATCTGCGAGCCCCTGACTAGATTGGGGCTCTTTCATTTAAAATAATTACCGATGGCTTTAAGCATTTCATTATGGATCAAACCATTTGTTGCAATGATCTCTTTACCGTAAAGATAATCCATGCCACCTTTAAAATCACATATTTGTCCTCCTGCCCTTTGAACAATAAAGGCGCCTGCAGCCACATCCCATGGATTCAGACCATATTCATAAAAACCCTCAAAGCGTCCACAGGCAACGTATGACAGATCGACAGCAGCGGAACCAAGACGGCGTATTCCATGAGAATTTTTCATCAAATATTTCAGAAGATGAAGGTATGCTTCCATTTTTCCGTAATCATAATATGGAAATCCAGTTGCCAGTAAAGATTCCTTAAGGGAGAGGGCAGGAGAGACGTGAATGGTTTTTTTATTCATAAAAGCCTGACTTCCTTTCCAAGCATAAAAACATTCCCTGGAATTTATTTCATATACCACGCCAAGGATTGTGTCATTGTCATCCAACAGGGCAATGCTAATGGAAAAAATTGGCAGAGAATGGATATAGTTCGTCGTTCCGTCAAGAGGATCGATCACCCATTGCAAACGTTTTCCTCTTTTGCTGATAGTGTTCTCTTCAACAATAAAGCCTGCCTCAGGAAGAATTTTTAAGAGCTCTCCAGTCAGTTTTTTTTCAGAAGCCATATCCACATATGTGACAAAATTATTGAAGCTTTTGGTTTGAATATCACCTTGCCTCAATTTATTGAGTTCCGACTGAATGAAAATTCCCACATCAAGTGAGATATCACAGACTTTCTTACAAATTATTTCAAGGTCCATCTAGGTCACGCTTCTTTTTTGTTTCCACTGGAAATACTTTAATCCAATAATACCTAATAATATCAGGCATACTGCGATGACTTCAGCCTGTGTAACTTCTATTCCAAGAAACCTATGCTTGATATTCACTCTGATCTGTTCGATGAATAATCGCTCTATGCCGTTTAAGATGAGGTACATGCTGAATAAGAAGCCAGGTACTCTCAATCTTTTGCGCATGAACCATAAAATCAAAAATAGAATGGTACAAAAGACCGTTTCGTAAAATGAAGTCGGAAATACCGGAGTGCTTAATACATAACAATGGGCTCCATTACAATCGGGAATCCTGATGCCTTCGTTAACAACATTATGTGGAAAGCCGGAAGCCCACATCCAGTGGGGGAGGAAACTCAGCCAGGAAGGCGGCGGATCGGGATTGGGAATTCCCCAGCATCCATCCCCGGAGAGCTGACAACCAATGCGACCAATGGCATAGGCAATTATCAGACCGGGAGCCACTACATCAGCAATATGTGGCCAGCGAATGGCATTCCTTTCAGCATATATGGAAACTGCAAATGCGGCTATGATAAGACCCCCATAAAATGTCAATCCGCTGAATGAAAATATAGTCCCAATAGGATCCGTTATCAAATCATCAAAATGTTCAAAGATGTCGAATATTTTTGAGCCAAGAACCCCAAAGATGGCCGCTACAAGGACTATATTGCCGGTCAACTGGTATGGATGAGTAGTAACCTCTTCCTGAATAGGTTTCTCAAGCCGTTGTTTTTGTTTTTTACGGTAATTAAGATAAACAGATAAAGCAGCTATTACAATACCCCCGATAATGCTACCCTTACCTGACAGGATAAATTCCTGCGGATTATCGGCAAAGAATGAATAATTGGTAATCATTCCAATTATCTTCCATCCCACAACAAATCCTAGCAAGGCCGATGTCAGAAGTTCCTGCGTTGTTGCCGGTTTACCTTTCCAAACTTTCTTGTTTTGTGATTTAAGGATACCTTCATTTTCTTTTCTTTTAAGTTCCTTCCATATAATAGTTGCTGCGGTAAGAAACCCTAAAGCAACAAAAAAGCCATATGTTTGTATTGGTAATTTTATATTGACTCCTGTCAGATACTGAATGAGGTCGCTTAGTTTTGGAAACATGTTTGATTCCTATAATGATTTTTCAAAATTAAACAGATAATTTCCTTCGTCATCCATTTTATTTAATATTAAAGTAATTATCTGATTGATTAATTCAGTTTTGAACGGTGCTTTTACGTGGATATAATTTTCAGTAAAACCAAAAAGATGGTTTTTATTTGGATCAGATTCAAAAAGAACTTTGGATATCCGGTTTCTGTTATTTTCATAGAAGGTCATTTTTTTCTTTTGAGATAGCTCATGGAGTCTTTTACTCCGGTCTTTGATGACTGATGGATGGACTTTCCCCTCAACCTTAGAGGAGTATGTATTGGGTCTTTCTGAATAGGAAAATACATGTACATACGATATATCAAGCGAATCAATGAAACTGTATGTTTCCCTGTAATATTCTTCACTTTCACCCGGGAAACCCACGATCACATCGGCTGCAATGCAGCAATCCGGCATGATACTTTTTATTTCATTAACCTTGTCAGCAAACAATTCCTTTGAATATTTTCGATGCATGGCTTTAAGTATCCTGTTTGAACCTGATTGTAATGGGATATGAAAATGGGGCATGATTTTTTCTGATCCGGCGACGAAATTTATGATTTCGCTTGAAAGAAGATCAGGTTCAATTGAGGATATTCTGATGCGTTCAATTCCATCGGTTTTATCAAGTTCCTTGAGCAGTCCGTAAAAGGTCTCGTTCTGATTTTTGCCAAAATCACCGATATTCACCCCTGTCAGTACGATCTCTTTTATATCATTAGCAGCAATTAGTCCAGTGATCTTGACTGTATCAGAAATTGTCGCGCTTCTGCTGCGTCCCCGGGCCAGAGGAATAGCACAATAGCTGCAAAAATAGTCACATCCATCCTGTATTTTCAGGAACGAACGGGTCCTGTCTGACAGAGAATATGAAGGAGTGAAAGTTTTGACTTGCATGATATCGTTGATATGCACTTCTCCATGCTTGAGAGTCGGTGCAGAAGTAAGGAATTCCTTCAGTTTGAATTTATTGTCACTACCGAGTAAGAGGTCTACTTCGTCCATGTCTGCTAATTCATCAGGTCTTAGTTGAGCAAAACATCCAATAACAATTACCGATGCCGCGGGATGAATCCTTTTAATGTGGCGGATAGTTTGTCTGCATTTTTTTTCTGCTGCGGCTGTTACTGCGCAGGAATGAATAATGTAGATATCAGCATTGGCGTGAAAGTCAACTATTTCAAACTGATCTTGTGGTAAATCCCTGGCAATAGTTGATGTTTCGGAGAAATTCAGCTTGCAACCGAAGGTATGAAAAGCTATCCTCATTTTATCCATTAGATGCAAAGTTAGGAATAGTTGCGGTACCAGGATGATAAACTTTCTTATCCTCAATACAATGACAACGCAATGAAAGTTACTGATTTATTATTTTACGAATCGCTGAAGAATAATGCCGCCGATAATAAACCCAAGCCCTATTATGGTATACCACATAATCTTTTCCCCAACAAAAACAGATACAAAGAATAACGATAAAAAGGGTGAGATAAATATCAGGTTTGAAACTTTGGCAGTGGTTTTTGACAATTGCAGTGCTTTAAGCCAGATCACGTAGGTTATTCCCATCTCAAATATGCCGATATATATCACACCAGGTAATCCGCGTATATCCGACATAGTAGTTGCCTTTGAAAATAGAGCGAAAATCAGGACATATAAAAATCCAAACGTAAAGTTGAGGAGGAGCTTTGTAACTTCCTCTCTCTTATCTTTCATATTGAATAGCCAGAAGAATGCCCATATAACCGTGCTTCCTAAAGCAAGGATAACACCGAGCAGGTTCGTAAACCGCAGATGTGTGAAATCTCCCTGTAATGTAATGATGACGACACCGAAAAAACTTATGAAGATGGCAAGAATACTTGAAAGAGTGATTTTTTGTTTCAGTACAGGTATTGAAAGAAGTACAAGTGTCATTGGCCAGACATAGTTCAATACGACCGCCTCCTGTGCAAGCAGAATATCATAAGCTTTGATAAGTACTAAATAGAATAGAAAAGGATTTAAAAATCCCATGCCCGCCGACCGCCAAAAATCCTTTACAGATAATTGCTTTAATAACATTATTTTTTTTTGGATTATGACCAGAACGAGCAGGATGAAAACGGATATCAGGGATGAGTAAAGAACCAGTTGAATGAAATCAATATAACCTAATGTAATCTTAAAAGCAGATCCGATCGTTGACCAGAATAAAACTGCGGTCAAGGCGTAAATGTATGCTTTCCGCTGGTTGTTCAATGGCTGAAATATAAGATATTAAAGTTTCATCACAATAACGCGCACCTGGGGTTTGAATTCGTGATTTAAATTACCCCGGACTTCAGTCCGGGGTAATTCATATTACCTTCCGCACCCCAAAAGTACGTAAGTTAAAAAAAATGGACAATCATCGAAAGGTTTAGCGTAAATATTTATAGTTTTGTCTGCTAAATAAATAAATTGGTATGAACTAGCCACCTCACCCCCTTCACCCCCTCTCCTGGAGGAGAGGGGGTGAAGGGGGTGAGGCCAAATTAATTAGACATGAAGAAGCTTGGGGTTGTGGCATTCGGAGGTAATGCCCTGATTACGGGAAATCAGAAAGGCACCATTAACGAGCAGGAGGCAAATGCATTCGAAACGTGCGAACGTTTAATGAAGCTGATAGAGAGGGGATATGACCTTGTGATCACACATGGGAATGGGCCACAGGTTGGTAATATTATGGAGGCCAACGCCGCAGGATTTAAAATGTACAGTATACCTGAAATGCCACTTGATATATGCGTGGCCTATTCGCAGGGATTTATCGGATATGTAATTGAGCAGCAGTTAAGGAATGTCCTTAAAATTCATGATATTGACAGAGATGTCATAACAATTGTGACACAAGTACTTGTTAATAAGGATGATCTGGCATTTACAAATCCGACCAAGCCTATAGGTCCGTTTTATTCTAAGGTTGAATCGGAGAAAATTACCGAGCTGACTGGTGCCCATTTTTCAAAAGATCCGCAGGGAAGAGGTTACAGACGGGTGGTCGCTTCACCAAAGCCGCTTGTTATATGGAATACCAAAACCATCGAACGTATAGCCCGGGAGGGACAGATTGTAATCGCTGTTGGCGGTGGTGGAATACCGGCATTTTATATATCGGAAAATCGGCTTCAGGGTATCGATTCGGTAATTGATAAAGATCTTGCATCAGCATTGCTGGCGGCACAGATACGCGCCTACCGTTTTTTTATCCTTACCGATGTACCCAAGGTATGTTTGAATTTTAATACCCCACAGGAAAAGACCATTGATCGTATGTCGATTGCTGAAGCTAAACGATATCTGGATGAAGGTCATTTCCCTGAAGGAAGTATGGCGCCTAAAATCCGGGCTGCTATTTATTTCGTTGAACATAGCGGTCAGGATACCATCATTACAAAATCGACACTGCTGGGGGTGGATGATGGTGGGACGAGGATTAGCATGGTTTAGGAGGAGCGAGGAGCGAAGAGCGAGAAGCGAGAAGCGAAAAACGAAGAGCGAAGAGCAAGGAGCGAAGAGCGAGGAACGAAAAACGAGGAGCGAGGAACGAGGTGATTTTGAAAAGAGAGGGGACTGATTAGGGAATATTAATGAGTCGATATATGATTCTTAATTATTAAATAAAAAATTTATGCCATTTAATTTAAAAAATCGCAGCTTTTTAAAGGAATTGGATTTCACATCGCAGGAGATTATGTTTTTACTAAATCTCGCTATTGATCTTAAACAGGCAAAATATGCCGGTACGGAACAACAAAAGCTAAAAGGTAAAAACATTGCGTTGATCTTTGAAAAGACATCTACGCGGACTCGTTGTGCATTTGAAGTCGCCGCATACGATCAAGGTGCTCATGTAACTTATCTCGATCCGGCAGGAACCCAGATAGGCCATAAAGAGACCATGAAAGATACTGCCCGTGTTCTTGGGCGATTATATGATGGCATTGAATACCGTGGCTTTGGGCAGGCTATTGTCGAAGAACTGGCAAAATATTCGGGTGTGCCTGTGTGGAATGGGCTTACTGATGAATTTCATCCAACACAGGCACTTGCTGATATGATGACTATGATGGAGCATTGTAGCAAACCATTAAATAAAATTGCTTTTGCCTATCTTGGTGATGCCAGGAATAATATGGGCAATTCGTTGATGGTAGCTGCAGCAAAAATGGGCATGGATTTTCGTGCTGCCGCACCCCGGTCATGTCACCCACATCAGGAACTGGTTAAGAAAAGCAAAGAAATAGCAAAAGATACCGGTGCAAAAATCACGATTACCGAGGATGTTTCCAAAGCAGTAAAGGGTGTTGATTTTCTCTATACCGACGTTTGGCTTTCAATGGGTGAAGCAAAGGAGTTATGGGCTCAAAGAATTAAAGAAATGTTACCTTATCAGATCAATAAATCCGTTCTGGATAAATCGGGTAATCCAAATGTAAAATTCATGCATTGTCTTCCTGCATTCCACAATACGGATACTAAAATTGGAAAGGAAATCGAGAAGCAATATGGCATTTCAGCAATGGAGGTGACAGACGATGTATTTGAATCGCCTGCTTCTGTTGTTTTTGATCAGGCTGAAAATCGGTTACATACTATAAAAGCCGTCATGGTTGCCACACTTGGTGATTAAAAGCTATTGCCGTTGTTCACGTATTCTGGAACTCTTTCCCCTGCGTTCACGGAGATAAAAAATGCGGGCACGGCGCACCACACCTTTTTTATTAACAACGATCTCTTCAAGAAAGGGTGAAGAGACCGGAAAAATTCTTTCCACACCAACATTACCTGAAATTTTCCTGACTGTGAAAGTTTCCGTGGGTCCACTTCCAGATCTTTGCAGGACAACACCCTGGAAACTTTGAAAACGTTCCTTATTTCCCTCAATGATCTTATACTGAACGGTTATGGTATCCCCGGCCTTAAAATCCGGAAATTGTTTAACCGGAATCTGACTTTCAATATATTTTAACAACTCGTGCTTTCCCATTGCTGCGGCTATTTTAAATGTGCTTTCTCCAAAAAGGAGTGCAAATATAGATGATTATTTTTAATTTATGCAATTATGATGAAAGATTTTTAAGTGATGATTTATAAACATCAACTTGTTATCAAATAAAAGTTGATTTTATTGTAGATTTTCGTCGTTAAGCATATCAGGTCGGTGTTGTTTGGTCCGTTCAAGTGCCTTTTCATATCTCCAATTGGCAATTTCCTTGTCATTCCCTGATAGCAATACATCAGGTACTCTGAGTCCCTTATAGTCATAAGGTCGGGTATAGACCGGAGGAGAAAGAATATCATCCTGAAAGGAATCGGAAAGGGCAGAGGTTTCATCGCCAAGAACACCGGGAATCAATCTGATAATGGCATCGCATAATACAAAAGCGGCTATTTCGCCACCAGATAAAACATAGTTTCCAATTGATATTTCTTTCGTTATATAGTAGTCCCTGATGCGCTGATCAATACCTTTATAATGTCCACAGAGTATGATAATGTTGTTAAATGTCGAAAGATGATTAGCTATCCTTTGATTTAACAACTCCCCGTCAGGCGTCAGATAAATTATGTCGTCATAATTTCGTTTTGATTTTAATTCCTCAATACACCTGGCAATGGGTTCAATCATCATGACCATTCCCGAACCGCCGCCATATGGATAATCATCTACATTTTTGTGCTTACCGGTAGCATAATCCCTGATGTCGGTGATCTGTATCTCGGAAATCCCTTTCTCCTGAGCTCTCTTAATTATTGAATAATTGAAAGGACTCTCGAACATTTCCGGAAAAATTGTCAGCAGGTCTATCCGCATAGATTTATTTTTAGCATTATTTTACTAAAATAATATAATTTTGGGTCATCGCAAAAATGCGTACCTAAGGTTAGAATTCCTGATTTGAATTACCCCGGACTTCAGGCCAGGGTTTCAGGCAGCTAAAAAAACCTGGGCTTTAGCCCGTAACAAAGGCATCAAATATACCATATCATATACAAGGTTTTGTGCTAAAGCCCGGTTTTGTGTTGTTTTTTGACCCCGAGCTAAAGCACGGGGTAATTCAGATCACGAATTCTAACCTAAAATAGGCATAATTATGATGACCCGGAAATATATCCTGCTGTTCCTTTTACTGATCGTATCGGTACCCAATTTATATTCCCAAAATGGGAAATCGACTTTTTTGATAAAATTCACTGATAAGAACAATTCACCTTTTAGTATACAGTTTCCTGAAGCTTTTTTATCTCCCCGTGCTATTGAAAGAAGACAAAGGCAAGGCATTACCATCAGAGAGGATGATTTACCTGTTAATCCTAAGTATCTTAATACACTGCAAAGTCTTGGAGCTGAGATTCTGGTTACCTCACACTGGTTAAACCTGGTCATTATTGAAATCAGTGAAAATGTATCCATTGATGACATCAGTCAGTTAGCTTGTGTAAGAGAGGTGGTTGATGCAGGATATATGCGAAAGGGAATCAATGTTTTTGTTTCAGGAGAACCTGATCTTAATATAAAGCCATTTTTTTCAGGTGAGTCTTTTTTACAGCAACCAGGTAAAAAAATATTGGAGTTAAATAATGTTGCTGATTCATTTGACTATGGCGCATCATGGAACCAGATAAACATGATCAATGGAATTCCTTTGCATAATATGGGATTTACAGGAGCAGGAAAGATCATCGCCGTACTTGATGCTGGTTTTTGGCGTGTCGACATGTTACCGGTATTTGACACACTCTGGGCACACGATTGCATACTTGGTGTCCGGAATTTTGTGGAACATGGTGGTAATGTGTACGATACAACTATCAGCCAGCATGGTATGATGGTCCTGTCGGTGATGGGTGGTAATCTGCCAGGTGAAATAGTCGGCACAGCTCCTGGTGCAAGTTATTACCTGATTAGAACTGAAGATGCTACAGCAGAATATCTTCTTGAAGAATATTACTGGATTGAAGGAGCCGAATTTGCCGATAGCGTTGGTGCAGATATTCTTAATTCGTCATTAGGTTATACAACATTTGATAATCCTATAGCAAATCATACCTATGAGGACATGGATGGTCAGACATGTCCCGTGACACTCGGAGCAGACCTGGCTGTCAGCAAAGGATTAATTGTATGCAATAGTGCGGGTAATTATGCAAATGGATCATGGTTATATGTCGGAGCACCGGCGGATGGTGACAGTGTGCTGAGTATAGGTGCGGTCGATGGCAGCGGAAACTGGGCATCATTCAGTTCAATTGGCCCTACTTATGATGACAGAATAAAGCCTGATATTGTTGCTGTTGGCTCCGGCACTGTCATTGCCTCACCCCTTGGTGGAACATGGCAGGGAAACGGAACGTCGTTTTCTTCGCCAATCATAGCCGGCATCACGGCATGTCTCTGGCAGGCACACCCTGCATCGGGTAACATGGATATCATTCATGCTATCCGAACGAACAGCAGTAGATATTCAAATCCTGATTATTATATTGGATATGGTATACCGGATTATGCTGACGCAAATAATTTTCTTAATATATCTGACAAATTTAAACTTGAAGATTTATTTAATATCAGTGTAACACCTAATCCTTTTACGCAGGATTTCTTCATCAGGTTTTATCTGACATTACCTGACCAGATTATCATCGAAATATTTGAAGTATCAGGCCGACAGTTATTTAAAAAATCTCTTGTTGCTCATTCAGGTCTGAATATTGAATCTATTAATAACCTTAGTGCTTTGAAAAGAGGCTTTTATTACTTGAAAGTCAGAAGTAAAGAGAATGTGCAGATTGTCAGAATCCTTAAATTCTGAATTACCAATATGAGGAGCGATTAGCGAGGAGCGAATGGCGAACGGATTGGAGGAGCGATTAGCGAGGAGCGAATGGCGAACGGTATATTTCGCTCTTCGCTTTTCGCTCTTCACGTCGGTGCCGTGGGGACAAGAGATATATTTGAAATTTGGGATTTGTAATATATACTCCTTAGACTGCAGAATTATAAATAATGATACCTGTTTTTAGTATTTCGTTAAGGAAACCTGCCGGATCATTATCTTCTTCAACCAGAACAGGCTCGATCAGGGAATCTATTTCGCGGCGCAACCGCCATAACAGAGGCTCGACTTCAAAAAAACCTTTTTCCATTTTCCTGACGACGATAGCCACGTCAATATCGCTGTCGATCCCTGCCATCCCTCTGGCATGTGAGCCGTATAGAACCACCTTTTCGATGGCAAAATGACCGCTTACCAATTCGGCATATCGCTTTACTTTTTCAATAACTTCTGTCTGATCCATGTATTCAGCAATTCAGTTTTACTGATGATTTCTTTGCACTTTTTATGTGATAGATGCTGTAACAGGCGTTCTTTATATTCAGGATACCTGGCTTCTATATTCAAAGGCTCGAGTTCATCGATAAATGATTTTTGATCTTCGGATAGCTGTGATAATAAAGAAGATTTCTCGGTGAGATAAGTCAGGTTATGCGAATATGGGGGCATTTCATCTTTCACCGAAACATAATAAGCTTTTAATAGTTTTTCAATAGCCTGGTGACACATAAAGCCGACATAAAGGAACCGCTTACTAACGAGCATGGCCTTTGCGGTTTCAAGGTCATATTCAGAAATATCGGTCCAATAGCTGAGTTTATCATTCATATGCTGTGCATATTGTACAAATATACGGTAAATCTGATAATTGAGAAAAGTTACATAAATAAAAAACGAATAGCGAAGAGCGAATGACGAACGAAATATTTCGCTCTTCACTCCTCGCTTTTTGATAAAAGGTGACTCAGAAATATCTGGGTGTCAGTTCTATTGATTTAAATAATCTGAAATCATAGCTGATCATTATCTCATGCGAACCATTGGAATAGTTTTTCAACTCACTTAATGTCGCATCATAAGAATACCCAATCCGAAGCCCCTGTGCCAGGTGCAATTGTGCCATAAATACTATGGCATTGACCAGATTTCGGTATGAAATACCCAATTCAATAGTCTTCTTCATCAATAAACTCACATTAAGGTCAACATTTACCGGAGCATTAGGGGCGTACTTGATGAGTGTTGAGGGTTTAAAGACCAGATTATCATTGATTTCAAGTGCATAGCCACTTGTCAGGTAAAAATGTCTGGTCAGGTTAGCATAAACAATCTCATCAGATGAAACAGGGGAGATTATATTCTCAAATAAGTGTCGCGATGATAGTCCGACATAGAAATTAGAGGTGTAGTAATAAATGCCAAAGTTTGCATCAGGTCTGGGTCTGCTGTTGGGACGGTTCAGGTAAATTGGGTCATTTACATCATTGACGGATATTTTATCCCAGTCAATATTGAGTTGAGTCAGCCCAACCTGAAGTCCCAATGATAATTTGGCCTTTCCAACTGTAAGCCTGTAGACATAGTTACCAACAACTCCAAATTCCTGGCTTGGTCCCAATTTGTAGCTATAAATATAACCACCGACAGCGATGCTTTCATTTCGAAGTGGCGAATGGACGCTTAATGTCAGTGTACGTGGAGCGCCGGCCATACCCACCCATTGATAGCGGTTATCCACCGTTGCAGTCAATACTTCTCTGCTACCCGAATAACCAGGATTAATGACAATAGGATTGAACATATACTGGCTGTAAAGAGGATCATGCTGTGCCAAAGCTTGACAGCCTAAGAGCAACAGAATGAAGATCAATAACTTTCTCATATGATTTTTTTCTATGTTACTATTTTTTATGTTTTTCAGTCAATAATTAATGATGTATATAGACCCAGCCATTGTAAACCTGCTGAATTTTTTCCAACTTGAGGATATAATAATAGGTACCGGCAGGCAAAAATCCTCCATTTTTATTTGTTCCATCCCAACGTACATCAGAATTGTTATAATTCCTAAATGATCTGATCTGATCACCCCATTGGTTGAAGATCAACAGTTCATTTGCAGGATACTGGTCGATTCCTTCAATATAAAAGAAGTCATTGTATCCATCACCATTTGGTGTTATGGTATTATAAATTATGATTGAGTCTTCTCGACCTGTAGGGACATATATATAGATATATGCATCATCACATAATTGTGGAATGCCATTGTCGCATACGGTATAGCAAATAGAATCCCATCCTTCATAATCCAGGTAGGGCGTGTAGGTGACTAATAGACCATCATTTATAGTGACGATACCGTTTGCCGGCTCACTACAAATACTCAGGGTAAGAGAATTGCCGTCAGGGTCTGAAACATGACCATTGAGATCAATTATCTTTGGTACATTAACCAGCGTTGAGTCTATTAGATTTTCAGCCACAGGTGGATGGTTTATTAGGGTTATATTTATATAAACCGTCGCCGTATCGCAGAGCCCACTAAAATTACATACTTTGTAATCAAAATCATCATCTCCGGTAAAGTCAATAAATGGTGTGTAGGTTATCGCTCCGGTGGCATTATTCACAATTACACTTCCATTTAAAGGCTGACGGGTAATAATGAGCGTTGACGTATTTAATGAATTCAGGCAATCGAAATCATTATCTATGATATTAATATTATCAGATGCTGTGTTTTGCGGAGTGCTTGCAACATCATCATTGGCTAATGGTGGTGATATCACGGATATGTTAGTTATGCATGTACTGGCATTGGAGTTAATATCTGTAACAGTCCAAATAACATTTGTTATACCGACAGGATAAGTGCCGGATGCATTGGAGGTGCCATTATAACTGTTAACATAAGTGAGAATTCCACAGTTGTCGCTCACTTCAGGTTCATCAATAATGATATCTGCTTCACATATTCCTTTTTCAGTGATGAAAAGGATATTTTCAGGACAGATAATTGATGGCTCAGTTGCATCGGTCACGGTCACAGTCATTTCACATGTGTTACTGTTCCCATATATATCGGTAACAGTCCATATGACAATGGTTATTCCAACAGGGAAAGTGGGAGGGGCGTTGTTTGAAACAGTTGCCACACCGCAGTTGTCGGATGTGCCTGGTGTTCCCAGATCCACTGTTGCAAAGCACTCTCCGTCATCATTAGTGATGCTGATGTTTGCCGGACAGGTAATGGAAGGATCTTCCTCATCGGCAACCACGACCTGTTGTTCGCACTGGGCTGTATTGCCATATATATCGGTAACAGTCCATATGACAATGGTTGTTCCAACAGGGAAAGTGGCAGGGGCGTTGTTTGAAACAATTGCCACACCGCAGTTGTCAGATGTGCTTGGCGTTCCCAGATCTACAGTTGCTAAGCACTCACCGTCATCAGTAGTAGTGTTGATATTTGCCGGACAGGTTATGGAAGGATATTCCTCATCGGCAATCACGACCTGTTGTTCGCACTGGGCTGTATTGCCATATATATCGGTAACAGTCCATATGACAATGGTTGTTCCAACAGGGAAAGTGGCAGGGGCGTTGTTTGAAACAGTTGCCACACCGCAGTTGTCAGATGTGCTTGTTGTTCCCAGATCCACTGTTGCAAAGCACTCACCGTTATCAGTAGTGGTGTTGATATTTGCCGGACAGGTAATGGAAGGATCTTCCTCATCGGCAACCACGATCTGTTGTGTACACTGGGCAGTGTTCCCATATATATCGGTAACAGTCCATATGACAATGGTTGTTCCAACAGGGAAAGTGGCAGGGGCGTTGTTTGAAATAGTTGCCACACCGCAGTTGTCAGATGTGCTTGTTGTTCCCAGATACACTGTTGCAAAGCACTCACCGTCATCAGCAGTGGTGCTGATGTTTGCCGGACAGGTAATGGAAGGATCTTCCTCATCGGCAACCACGACCTGTTGAGTGCACTGAGCAGTGTTGCCATATATATCAGTAACAGTCCATATGACAATAGTTGTTCCAACAGGGAAAGTGGCAGGGGCGTTGTTTGAAACAGTTGCCACACCGCAGTTGTCAGATGTGCTTGTTGTTCCCAGATCCACT
>JAPLDP010000036.1 GCA_026391695.1 Bacteroidota bacterium | reverse complement strand
ACCTGAACAATGAATTTTGTCAAAACAAAAACTGCATCAATATCTTACAAATTATCCCAGCTTGCCTAATTTTTTGTATTCGTCCTGGAAATAGTATAGCTTTTTATCCGAATTTTGGATTTATGAATTATTCAGGTTAAGTAATGGCCTCTGCAGGGCAGGCATTTACACATGCATGGCATTTTACACATTGTTCGTTTATTATTTTTGCTTTACCATGTTCAATAATAATAGCTCCAGAAAGACATTCATTTACACATGCCCCACAACCTGAACATAGTTCAGTATCAACTTTTGGATAGTTGGCAATATCTACATTATCATTAAAACCAATATGTTTATTATTATTTTCAAACTGAGCCTGCCTTACAAGTGGAACATTGCATGTAGGGCATATTAATGTAAAGCAAGGCACGCCACGTTTATGCGCAAGCGAATAATTGCATTGAGGACACATACAAAGACCTGATGAAATTTTTGCCCCACGCCCTTGGTTAGCGTTTTTATTTTTATTTTTTCTGTTTCCGAACATAAAAGATATTTTACAATGGCATTTAATTTCAAAAATTGCAAATACAATATTTCAAAAACTATTCATGTATTATAGTATTATAAATTGTACCAAGCGTTTTGCTTATTTCTGAATTCTTGTTGTATTCGATAATACTCATCTGCTGAACCATGGCATTGACAATTTGTGAAGTAAAAGGCAGATAGCCAGCAACAGAAATTTTATGCTTCTTACACCAGTTTTCAATCTGCCGGCTCATTTCATTATTCAGATTGAATTTATTGATGATTATCCATGGATTCAGATTAAACTTTTTTACTATTTCAACTGTACGCTTCATATCATGGAGGCCAGAAACGGAGGGCTCTGTTACAATTACCACTTTGTCAACTCCTGTAATGGTTGAAATAACAGGACAACCAATACCCGGCGGACCATCGAGGATAATCATTTTTATCCCATTTTCTTTTGCTACCTGTTTCGCTTTTTCACGTACCATATTGACCAACTTGCCGGAGTTCTCTTCACCTGGCGCAAGGCGTCCATAAACCATTTTTCCATTGCGAAAGGACCCAGAAAACATACGGCTTTTATCATTTTGAATCATGTTTATTGCATTTTCTGGACAGATACGGGTACATAAAAAACAGCCATCGCAGGATGTCTCGGAAATAGTAATTTTATTATTCACAGTCGTGATGGCTTCAAAACGGCAATAACTGATACATAGCCCACACATGGAGCATTTATCATAATCAATAACAGCTTTATGACCTCCAATATAAATTTTTTCTTCCTCATGCACAGGGTTAAAAATAAGATACAAATTGGCTGCGTCCACATCACAGTCTGCAAGTACTACATTTTCGATTAATGTAGCAAATGCAGCACTGATGATTGATTTACCGGTACCCCCTTTACCGCTGATTATCGCTATTTCCATATTGTCGCATTATTTTTTTAATCATATTATAAAATTCTATTTCAAGATATTGCTTTGTTTCTGCAACAATTTTCCCTGTTGAATATAATTCTGCAATTTCTATATCAAAAAGTATTTCGTGTAATAGTTGAATTTTTTCTTTTTCGAGATAAAAATAAATATCGGCATTACCCAGCCCAGCCTTGTTTACTATTACTCCGAAGGGTTTATTTATTTTTTTAAGCGTTTCGACACTTTGCTTTAAGTCGCTAAAACTAAAAGGAGTTGGCTCGGTAACGAGTATTACAAAATCGGCTGCTAATGCCGTTTGAATAAAAGGACACGATGTACCCGGAGGGGAATCCAGAATAATAAAATCAGCCATAGTATCAGCTTTTTTTAATGCTGCTTTAATAACAGATACAGGGGACATTACGCCAATATTCATACGGGCTTCAATCAACGAAACCACACCATTTAATAAGTAAGAATTCACCTTGCCAAGTGAAACAAGTTTTTCAGTTATCGCATCATATTGACAAGCAACAACGCATGCCCCGCATCCATGGCATAAATCCTCTATAACCTGAATAACTTTAACCGGAGGCAGTATAAAAATAGCATTGTAATTGCACCAGTCGTGGCATTTGCCGCAATAAGTGCAAGCATTTGAACTGATAACAGGTACTCTCTGAGAAACATCATCTGAATTAACTAAGTTAACATCAAAAAAAGCTATGGCGTTTGGGGCTTCGGCATCGCAATCCACAAGCATAGCACTCCGGTTATTCTTACATAAAGAATAAAAAATGTTGGTTGCAACAAAGGTTTTTCCCGTACCTCCTTTTCCGCTGGCAATGGCTATTTTCATCATAAAGTATTAATCATAATTTAATCTGGTTTGTTCATCACCTAAAGTGTTTTGAATGACCTTCTGAGAAAAATCTCCTTTCCATGTATTCAGTTTATTGTGGGGAATAAAATATTTTTGAGGAATCGGATGCGTTCCAAAAACTACCGTTATACCATATTTTTCAGTAATAAATTTCTCAAAATAATTCATGTAAGGACAAGGCGGATAGCCCACCAAAAAACCAGTTGCAAAATGGATGTGGGTAACTCCGTTTTTTTTCATTTCTTCCGGCGCATATTCAATATTTCCACCGGGGCAACCGCCACAAGATGTAAAGGCTGCTATTTCAGCATCCGTATTTTTGTATAGCGAAAATGCACCCTCTCTGTTTTGAAATGCTTTAAAGCATTTACTTCCGGCGCAAGAACGGTATCTGTCACAAATAATAATTCCAATTTTTATTTTTTCCATAACAAATACACCTTTAGATTTTTGCATTAATAAATTGTGAATTATATACCACAAAAGAACCAACCGGCGCCCAAAGTAATTCTGCAATTACATCGCATTTCACCATCAATAAAAAAAATATTCTTTTATCATTTAATGATATTAGACCTTCTAAATTCCCCTGACCTTTGGAAATGATTAAATCAGCCGAGTTAAAACGGTCTTTAAACTCCTGACTGGACTTTTCCAATACCGTAGAGGGAGCATCATATCCATTTGAAATTACATCGGCAGCATTATCTATTTCAACTTCAGATGCATCAAAAATAGTAACATCGTTTATTATTGGTCCACCTTTAACAGCATAGGTTACATTGTGATTCATAAGAATTTCAAGAAAGAGTTTGTCAAAAACAATTTCACCCGCATTGTCACCCAGGTAAAGAATGCTTTTAGCAGCACTTATACGTTGTTTTAACAATGATGAATGATCAATTGCAAAATCAGCATGAAGTACCTTTTCAATAGTTTCATGAATATTAAAATTATGATTCGCGCCGAAATCCATAATATTACCTGCAATTGCTAAACGCAAAGCCATATCAAAGGGGTTTTCTGATTTAATTACCTTAGGTTGCCACTGTTTATACAAATCAAGGGCTATAAGATTGCTGCGTTTTTTTTCATCAGCAAATGGATCATCAACGCC
Source organism: Bacteroidota bacterium (assembly GCA_026391695.1). NCBI lineage: Bacteria > Pseudomonadati > Bacteroidota > Bacteroidota bacterium. Next base: position 98,469 of record JAPLDP010000036.1, on the reverse strand, counting down.
ACTAAACAGAGAAAATCTATGTTGCAACTTCCGCTGTAATTCCGGACTTGACAAATTCTCACTTTCAGCCATCACATGATTAAAGTATTCTGAAAATTCAGCTTTTTGTGTTAGCGAAAGCTGGAACTTGTCTAACAGACGATCATACGTTTTCTGAAAACAGACTATACAACGTACATCTTTCAACATTGCTAAATTCTAATGGTCACAATAGTTTGCACCCACTTCTAATTTATTGCTAGGAAAATCAGCAACAAGTGCCTTGGGGCTTTTAACCGGTGCCCCCACGAACACATTAATTTTTTGTTCATTAAAAAGAACAATGGCTCTTTGCCCCATACCGCCGGCAATAACATCGGTAACGCCTTTTTGAGCTAACCATGCAGGCAGTAAGCCCGGTTCGTGTGGAGGCGGGGTAATTAAATTTTCAGAAACTACGTTGCCATTTTCTGTTTCAAGAATGGCAAACTGTTCGCAATGCCCGAAATGTGAACATAACTGTCCGTTTTCTAACGGAATTGCAATGATTTTTTTCATTTTATTTTTTTTTAATAAATACTACCGAAAAAATAATTCTTCATGTTTTTAACTAATTAATTGCCCCCCTCCGAAACGTATGCAACACCCCATGCAACAATCTCTAACAGCCATAGCATTTCCCAATAGTTACTCTTTTTTTTTGTATTGTTCAATCGCCTTTTTTAAAGTCAATATGGCTAACCGTGCACAATGGACTTTCTGCAGCGGTATCGCGCCCAAATGGTTTAGTATATCGTACTCGTCCAACCTCTCACAATCCATCAACGTTTTACCTTTTATCATTTCAGTAAGAGCAGAACCTGATGCGAAAGAGCCTGCACAACCTATAGCTTGGAATTTTGCATCGGTTATGATATCCGATATTTTCAAAAATATTTCCATCGTATCTCCGCAGGGGCCTGTAAATATGGAATGGGCATCCGGGTTTTCGATACTCCCGACATTTAAATGATTTTCATAATATTCTATAGCCCTATCCGAATATCCAGAGGTTTTTAATAAATTCCATACCTCACTCATAATTTTAGGGATTAATTATTTAAATAACATATAAGACGGAGGATATTATACTCCATGTTTAAATTAATTGCTGCCTCTGAAACGGTTTTGTCGTCCCATACCGCGACCTCTTCCACACCTGCCCCAGTCAATGCCAAAACCACGACCTGCAAAATTTTCAGGCAGATTCTGGTCAGGATTTTCAGATTGTGCCGAATTTTGATTTTTCTGGTTTGCACCAAAAGCATTACACCGCCCCATTCTGTGGCCTGTCATAGGACATTGTCCCATTGGGCCAGTTTGATCAAATCTTGGCATAATGACCTCCTTATTTATTAGTTAATACTATTTTAAACCGCTTTTTAAGCGTTTTCCTTTACCTCCTTTTCCTCCACCGAAATGACGTTTTTTACCCATTCCTTTACCGAGATTTTTTATTTTTTCATCATTTGTAGTTTTACTACATTTCCCTAATTTACGTCCGAAATGAGAACCTTCTCCTTCGGGACCTTTACCATCAAGTTTTGGCATATTCCTTTTTTTTAATGATTTAGCATTTCTATAATTTCTTTAATTTTCCTCTCTGGTTCTTTAAAAATAATCATCTGTATTTTCCGGCTGTCGAGCAAGGATTTTATTTTAATCCCAAATTCACCTGAAATTATTTTTTTTATATTACATGATGCCACCAACTGTGCTGAAGCAGGGCCAGCTCCGTCCTGCGCCTCTTTGTTCGGATTGGGTATATATTCCATCCCTTTTGTTTCCGTATCGTAAATAACAAAAAATGCACAACGACCAAAACGCTGGTCAAGATTGCTTTCTAAGCTATTTCCTGTACTTGTAATAGCTACTTTCATTTTATTTATTCTTAAATTTTCTACTATGTGGACTACCTTTTATGCACAAAATGGTTTTTCATTGCGGGCAAATCTCACTAATACAGGGTTTGCCGAGTTGATGTTCCTGTTCAAATCCGCACTTTGGACAAACACATACTTTCATTTCATCTACCTCCTCTTATTTTCCAGTTTATTCAATAGTTACTCCTTTTTCTCATATTGTTCAATCGTTTTTTAAGTCATTATAACTAACCGTGCACAATGGACTTTCTGCTGCGGCATCGCGCCCAGATGATTTAGTATATCGTTCTCGTTCAACTTCTCACAATCCTTCAGCGTTTTACCATTTATCATCTTAGTAAGAGCTGAACCTGATGTGAAAGAGCCTGCACATCCTATAGCTTGGAATTTTGCGTCTGTAATGACATTCGATGTAATCTTCAGAAATAGTTCCATCGTATCGCCGCAAAGGCCTGTAAATATGGAATGGGCATCCGGGTTTTCGCTACTCCCGACATTTAAATGATTTTCATAATATTCAATAGCCCTATCCGAATATCCAGACGTTTTTAATAAGTCACGTACCTTACTCATAATTTTGTTTGTTAATTATTAAAAAAATCACGGGTATGTACCCTAGGGCAAGCCTTGGACCCATGTTCCGTCCCAGAGGGACGGGGAATTATTCCCTCCGCCTTTGGCGGAATTGTTCAACTAACAAATTTTAATTCACTACGTTCTTAAAATTTGAGTTTCATAAATAAATACCACGGAGAAAAGAATCCTCCGTGATTAAATTAATTAATTGCCCCCTCTGAAACGGTTTTGTCGACCCATACCGCGGCCAATTCCACCTCTGCCACGTCCAAAACCAAAACCTCTTCCCCTGCCATAACTTAATCCTCTTCCGGGCAAATTTTCAGAAGTGCTTTTGTCTGGGTTTTCGTTATCAGTATCAGTTTGACTTTTTAGGTTTGCACCAAAATCGGTGCAACGCCCCATTCTGCGCCCTGTCATTGGACCTTGTCCATTTGGGCCTGTTTGATTAAATCCTGGCATAATGGCCTCCTTTTTATTGGTTAATACTATTTTAAACCGCTTTTTAAGCGTTTTCCTTTGCCCTCCCCTCCTCCGGAAAGACGTTTTTTACCCATTCCTTTCCCAAGTTTTTTTAATTTTTCTTTCTCTGTAGCATTACTACATTTTCCTAATTTACGTCCGGAACGAGAACCTTCTCCTTCTGGACCTGTCCCATCAAGTTTTGGCATTATTTTGAGCTTTTAGTTATCTTTACAATTTTCTATGAAAATCAGTTTCCTTTTAAATTTTCTGAAATAATCTTCAAAATTAGTTATTATTTTGAACTTATGTTCATAATTATTAGTAATTTTGTCACACTATGCCACGACCAAAAAGAAAACGTAATGTAACCCATCCTCCCATGATGGAGGGATTCAAACCCTTTGGTATTCCAATTACTGATCTGGAGCCGGTTATTCTTTTTTTTGAAGAATATGAAGCCATCCGTTTATTGGATTATATAGGCATGACCCAGTTGGAGGCAGCCCGGGAGATGGCTGTTTCAAGACCTACCCTTACGCGTATTTACGAAAAAGCCCGCCGGACCATTGCTGCGGCATTTGTTGAGGGGAAAGCCATTTTTATCGAAGGAGGCGATTATCATACCGACGAGTTCTGGTACCGTTGTGAAGCATGTTATAAACTACTGATCAGTGAAAAAGAGATCTTATCATGCTCGTATTGCGAATCGGACAAAATCAGACCATTAACAGATAAGCTATTTAAAATGGATCATCAGAAACACGAAGAACATCCGGGGTTTTGCATTTGCCTGCACTGCAATACAAAGATCCCTCATCAACAGGGCATCCCATGCAGGGAAAGTACATGTCCCCAATGCGGAAAAAAGATGGTCAGGGAAAACAGTTATCATCATCAATTATATTTAAAAAAGAAAGGAATAAAAGATGAAAATCGCAATCCCCAGTGACGAAGGAACCTATTTATCTCAACATTTCGGGAGAACCCTGGGATTTACAATTTTTGAAATCGCCAACGGCCAGATCATTAATCAGGAGTATCGACCCAATACCTTTACCGGGCATGCCATGGGACAACATCAGGAACATCAGCATCATGGCGCTGAACATGAGGATCATGCCCAACATTCGCATGGAAGAATACGGAGTGCATTGAACGACTGTGAAGTTGTGATAGCGGGAGGGATGGGGCGCAGGTTATTAGATGACCTTACCGATGCCGGAAAAAGAATCTATATTACCTCCCAGCCCGAAACCCGTAAAGCCGCGGAGATGTTTCTGGCTGATGAATTAAAAAGCGACAAGGAAGCCTGTAGCCATCATGAATAATTGACCATGAGCCTGGTTGAATTATTAAAGAAAGATGTCAGATTTCAAGAGGGTCTGAATGCGTGCATCAGCTGTGGCACCTGTACAGCAATCTGCCCTGCTGCCCACTTTTACCCTTACGACCCCAGGATTATTGTTGAAACGGTTCAACGTGGCAATGAGGCTGATATTTTGGCCTTGCTGGAATCAGACACCATATGGTATTGTGGAGAATGCCTGAGTTGTAAAACCCGTTGCCCACGGAATAATACACCGGGCTATATAGTCCAATCCTTACGTAACCTATCCCAGGAGCTTGGATGTTTTACTAAATCGGAAAAAGGAAGACAACAGCTTGAAGTCAAACGAATTGTCGGTGAAAACATGATCAAATATGGGTATTGTGTTTTTTTGGATGAAATCGACCTGGAGGGACATCCGGAGCAAGGTCCTGTTTGGCAATGGTATAAAGATAATGCCGACAGCATTTTAAAAAAGCTTGGTGCAAATTACAAGGGTGACGGAAAAGGTACATTGCGAAAAATAAGCGATGAGGACTTGAAAGAACTAAACAGGATTTTCGAAGTCACCGGTGCTACTAAGCGATTTGAAGATATTGAAAAATATTGTAATGGTGAGGCCATTCTAAAAATTGGATAAGGTATGAAGATAGAAGGGAAACAGCGGCTTTGGGATGAATATCAAAAGGATATTGCAGATGACCATTATTATTTTGCACGTAGCTGTATCAGGCAAAATTTCTTTCCTGGTTCTGAAATCGCATTTCTCAAGATTTTAAGAGATTATCTTCATAAAGATGTTTATGACGATTCCCATCAGACAACCTGTACCGGAATTGCCTATCATTCAGCGCTGATCCCATTTGAAACCACCAGAGCCGTTGTAGCCCGGCAATTCTCCCTGATGAACCAGGCAGGTTATAAAAATTTTGTCCCATCCTGTGTCACCTCCTTTGGAGTTTATTCTGAAGTGATCGAAACCTGGAAAAACTTTCCAGAAACCCTGGATCAATCCCGGCAACAACTGAGAGAAGCCACCGGCAGGGAATTTTCTTGTCCGGAAAATATTGCACATACAAGCGACATCATCTTTAAATACCGGAAGGAGATTGCGGAACAAGCCAGATACAAATTGATCAACAGAAACACCGGTGAACCATTAAAAGTGGTCGAACATATCGGATGTCATTATGCAAAGATGTTTCCCAAAAAAGGTATAGGCGGAGCGGAATATCCTTATGTGCTTGTCGGTATGGTTGAAGCCTGGGGAGGGAAAATTATCGATTACCCCGAACGGCGTCATTGCTGTGGATTCGGCTTCAGGAATTACATTGTCAAAGAAAATCGTGGGTATTCTCTCGCCAATTCAAAAATAAAATTTGACTCTATGGAGCCTTACAAACCTGATTTTATTGTGGCCAACTGTCCCGGATGCACCTATTTTTTAGATCGCTGGCAATATGTCATTGCAGAAATGACGGGTAAAACTTATGGAAATAATAGATATGGAATACCTGTTCTGACTTACGAAGAGATGGCCGGCCTGGTATTGGGAATGGATCCCTGGGATTTAGGAATGCAACTCCACCAGGTTTCAGTGGAATCGTTACTTGATAAAATGGGAATTCAGTATTATCCTTCGAAAAAGTTCAGGGGGTACATGAATGAAAATATTGGAATCCCCGACAAACCGGATGTCCTGAGAATATAGGAAATTGATGTTTTTTTTAGCCGTAGTAATCTCGATAAGACTTGAGATATTGAGATTGTCCGGAGATATTATGGCAAGGCAGATCCAGGAGAATCCGTAAAACAAAATTATTTTAACTTATTATGAGCGAATTCGATCAAAAGGCACAAGAGTGGGATAATAATCAGATGCATCTTGAACGTACTAAGGCAGTTGCCAAACAACTAATTGAAATGGTTCACATCACACCAAACATGAAGGCTTTGGAGTTTGGCGCTGGTACCGGATTACTCAGTTTTTACCTGAAAGACCGGTTTTCGGAAATTACCCTGGTAGATAGCTCCCGGGAAATGCTTAAAATGGCTGAACAAAAGATGGAGACTAGTGATCATTCAAAATTCAAAACATTGTTTTTAAATCTTGAAATGGAAGAATACAGTGGTGATCCGTTCGATATCATCTACAGCCAAATGGTACTGCATCATATTAAGGATATAAATGCCATCTTCAAGAAGTTTTATCATTTATTAATGCCCGGAGGAATATTGGCAATTGCTGACCTTTACCAGGAGGACGGTTCATTCCATGATGGCGATGTGAATGTTCACCGAGGATTTGACCCGCAGGAGTTGAATACATTTCTCATTCAACAAGGTTTCCATGACGGTCAAATTGTACCTTGCTTTGTTATCCAGAAAGAGGTCTCCGCAGAAAAAATTAATGAGTACCCGATTTTTTTAATGACAGCATTTAGGTAGAAATATACATGATATGGGAAATCATTCACATCGTCATGAAAATCCTTCCGGCAGATTATTTATCAGTATCCTACTGAACGGTTTGATCACACTGGCTGAAATTGTCGGCGGAATATTCTCCAACAGCCTGGCATTGATTTCTGATGCCATTCATAACCTGGGTGATACCCTTGCCTTGATACTTGCCTGGTTGGCGAATAATGTAAGTGGCAAAAAACCCAATGCCAGACGCACCTTTGGGTATAAACGATTTGAAATACTTTCGGCGTTCATGAATGCATCGATTCTGACGGCGATTTCCATTTATCTTATTTATGAAGCCATTCTGCGCTTTCTTCATCCGGAACCTATCCGGTCAGCTCTTATGCTCATTATTGCAGTCATCGGGTTGGTTGCCAACCTTATCTCCATGCTGTTTCTGCGCGGTGACTCGAATAAAAGCCTGAATATAAAAGCACCATATGTGCATCTGCTGGGCGACACACTATCTTCGGGTGCAGTGATTGGAGGCGCCATCCTTATCTATTTCACAAAGGTTGTATGGATTGATCCGGTGTTAACACTTATCATCAGTGTAGTGATTATTTTTCAAGCATTTAAAATCTTACGCGAATCTATTAATATTTTAATGCAAAGCGCACCCGAAAATCTTAATTTGGATGAGATCAAAATTTATCTTGAAAAACATCCATTGATCCGGAATATCCATCATGTTCACTGCTGGCAACTCCAGGATCATGACATTCTTTTCGAAGCTCATATTGAAACATCAGAAGATCTGTTGCTGAGTGAATCTTGTGAATTACTGAAAGAAGTTGAGGACATTTTAAGAAAAAATTTTCATATTACTCATACAACACTCCAGGTAGAATTTAATGTTTGTGGCGATAAAGCGATGATCAAACAGCCATAAAAAACAAAGATCACACTCTTTGGCTCGGGAGCGGGAATGACAGGTTATTTTATTCTCGTTTGTGTCGGCCGGTGATTATAACAGGAATGGGATATGATCTCTCACATTTCAGGAATTAATTTTTTAACTATCTTTTGAAAATCCCTGTTATCCTTCATGCCCTGGAATGCGGGCTCACTGTTTATTTTATCGATGTCATTAAATCCATTATCAATAGCTTTCTGCAGATTTCTAAGTGACTCCCTTGATTCGCCAAGGATGGCATATTCTTTCGCCAGCTCAAAAAAAGGATGTTCATCATCCGGCATGACAATAGCAAGTATCTCATGCACCACTATCGCTTTTTGATACTGGTAGTTACGTTTATAGGTATTCCCATCCTCATAGCAGCCATAAATGATCATTTGCTTCAGCCGTTTACCCATTTTTGATTTGACACTATCGGAACTTCTTACCAGGCTGTTCAGGTATTTTATTTCACTCTTCCACCATTCAATGGCTGCAGAGTCAAGGGTACCGTTTGTATGATCCCGGATAGCCTCAAGGCAAAGAAGTTGCTGTTTTGTCTCTCTTTGTGCAAAGTCTTCTTCATCTTTAATAGCAGCTTTCACACTTTTAAGTTCACCAAGTTCTGCAACCTTATTCTTAATCGCTGATATATCCATTAGCTCTTCAAAATCAGTTGCCATATCGTTGTAAATCCGGTACGACTGATAGAAGTTGCCAGCCTTTTCTTCATGCTGTGCATTGAGCAGATTCTTATCAAAGAGGATTTGTATGACCGAATCATTTCGGGGTATCAGGTTCTTTCTCATAGCCTGCAGTTCAAGCCAGTCGAACGCCTGGATGGCCGCCTTTTCGGGTGGCCACTCATGGGTTCCGCTGAAGATTATTAACTTATTGGATATGCGGAGTTCCGTCAGTTTGTCTTGAAGGTTTGTGACTTCGAGGTAATTCATATCGCAGTCGCCGACCATGCCCACAAAGGAGAAGGTGGCATTTATGCCGGGTTGATATTTAGGTTCGCGGGCCAGGCCGGCACCGCAGCCAATAACACCTGCCACTTTGCCGGTCAGGACAGCTACTGTGGATGCTGCCCGTGCTCCGCCCGAAAATCCACAGGTATATATCCGGTCGGTATTGATTGAAAACTTCTTCTGAGAGTCTTTCATCATGGCATCGCCGGCCTTAAAAATAGGATCCCACGGCCCATTCTGGGAGTTGTTCGAACAGATTAGAATATAGCCATAAGTCTCTGCAGCCTTTGAAAAGCTTTGCAAGGGAAGCGCGCCCCTGGCGCCGGGTTCAAATATGTACACCACAGGCCATTTCTGGCTGGGATTATAACCGGAGGGGAGGTAAAGGGCATAGCTCTGCTGAGGGTCGCTGTCGCACCAAACGGTATCAATTATAACACCGGGAGTGAACGCAGTGGATGAGGTTTGCGATGAAAGAGTGACTGTAATAAATAGATTTATAAAGAAAATAATTTTCCTCATCCGGATTCCAATTGAAAGCTATATAATACCATTTAAGGCTGTCTCAAAAGTACTTTAGAATTGCTTTTTAACTTTGTGTCACTTTGTGTATTCTTTGTGAATCTTTGTGTTACAATTAATTAGGTAAACCACAAAGGAACACAAAGGCAATCACAAAGGAACTCAAAGGGCTTTCGAGACAGACTCAAAATTAGCTTATTTTCTCCGAATAATAAACTTGCACCTTCCAATCACCTTTCCCTCACTGGTGACCACAGCGACATACATTCCATCGTTCCACCCGTTCACATCCACAACACTGGCTCCCTGGTAAGGGTAAATCTTTTCTTCATGCACTTTGCGGCCTAACTTATCAAAGCACTGTAACATTATGTTCGTGTGGTACCGTGTGTTTTCATGTTGAAATGTGATCTGTTCCTGTGCCGGGTTGGGAAAGGCTTTTACCGGTATTGTTTCAAGCGATGCATAGCTGTCTATCATTATAAAAAGTGGCCTCAGATAAACATGATATGGATTTCACGGGTAAGGATAATAACAATATCCAGAAATAATATAATCTTTTTGAAATTTATAAACTCTACCTCCACTAGGTGAATTAATCAGAGGATAATTATTTTTTGAAGCGTAAGGTTTTTTCCATATCAAATCCCCATTTTTTTCAAAATAAAATAGAAATACCAGTTCAATTTCATCATCAGAGTCTAAATATGCCAAAGCTAATATATCACCATTATCAAGTATTAGAACGTCTGAAAACCAACCATAAGTATACTCATTATCAGTAAATATTTTACACCATTGTTTATCACCACATGAATCAATTTTTATAATATATGGCCGGCATTCTTCATTATTGAGCCATACACAACTTGCAATAACGACTTCGCCATTATTATCCGTTGTAGCCCTTCCCATTACAATTCCAGAATTTTCCCAGTATAGAAATTTTTCCCATAATTTATTTCCATTAATATCAGTTTTTATAAGCCAGGCTTCATATTCATTATTGGATGGAAGTTCATGATTTCCACTTATCAAGTACCCCTTATCATAATATTCTAATATATCACCGATAGATTCATTTTTACCAGGCTCACCAAATATGGTTTCCCATCTTTGTGATAGACAATTGGGAATCTGATAAACAAATAAAAAGGAGAAAAACAATATATATATTAAAATTCGCATATTTTAAAGTATTATAATTTGATCAATTGTATAAATATATAACGTACCAGTAAGAATTTGACACTTTCAATTTTTCACCATTATTAGATTGGGATGCAATATTGAGTCTGTAAATCTTCGGCTAAAGATAGTCTATATATTCCTGTAAGGCAAATATTTGAGAAAAAAGATTCGGGAGTAGATTTAGCCCTTGTTATAATTTTTCCGAAATTTGAACATCGGGTCCACTCCGAAAGGTGGTTATTGAAAATCAATATTGGGCTAAAGCCCTATATACCATCAATTTGCCTTACCCCGGCCTTAAGGCCGGGGTAATTGATAACCAGTTGGTTACCGGACTTTAGTCCAAAATGATTATTTTCGGAGTGGACTCAATATTCAATCTGAGGTGTACTTAAAATTTCGAGCCAATGAAAGCCATGCTGTTGACCGATCTATATGATTTGAAACAGAATGAGAAGCCGCTCATTATTGCCGAGGTGCCTCAGCCTGTACCCAAGGATTATGAAATTCTTATTAAGGTCGCTGCCTGTGGTGTGTGCCATACGGAGCTTGACGAAATTGAAGGCCGTACACCGCCACCATATTACCCTGTCATACCTGGTCATCAGGTCATCGGCCATGTTGTGGAAGCTGGTAAACAGGCACGATTATTTTCAACTGGCGACAGGGTAGGTGTGGCCTGGATTTATTCTTCCTGCGGACATTGCCAATATTGCATTGGCGGGAGGGAAAACCTGTGCGCTGACTTCCGCGCCACAGGCCGCGATGCAAATGGCGGTTATGCAGAGTATATGGTTGTGAATGAAAATTATGCTCATGCCATTCCTGAAGGTTTTTCCGACGTAGAGGCAGCGCCACTTTTATGTGCAGGAGCGGTTGGCTACAGATCTCTGAAGCTAAGCAACCTGGCAAACGGACAGAACCTCGGTCTGACAGGCTTCGGCGCCTCCGGCCACCTGGTGCTTAAAATGGTCCGACATAAATTCCCTGATGTGAAAATCTATGTCTTTGCACGCAACAAAGAAGAAACAGCTTTTGCCAGGTCTCTGGGAGCTGCTTGGGCGGGAGATATTACGGATACTCCCCCCGAACTGATGCATACCATCATCGACACCACACCTGTGTGGCAACCTGTTGTCAGGGCATTGCAGTATCTCCAGCCCGGCGGAAGATTGGTGATCAACGCCATACGGAAAGAAAATCATGACAAGGAATCCCTCCTGAACCTGGATTATCCTGTGCACCTGTGGATGGAAAAGGAGATTAAAAGTGTGGCTAATGTGACCCGTTCCGATGTCAGGGAGTTTCTTCAACTGGCAGCAGAAATGGCTATTCATCCTGAGGTGCAGGTATATCCATTGGATGAGGCAAATGAAGCCCTTATTGAGCTAAAAAACCGGAAGATCAGGGGAGCCAAGGTGCTGAAAATAAGCTGATCCGTTATGGTTGAACTCACAACGATTTGTTTATTCCTTCCATGAACAGGTCGATGCATTTCTTTATATCATAGTGATACCCTCCTTCAAGGACGGCAAAAACATTTTTAAAAGATTTTCCCACCCTGTATCCACATTCATAAAAGGCATTCAGCGAATAATTCAGTCCCAGTATCCTGTCTTTTGAATAACCATCAAAGCCCGCTGATACAGCTACGACATCTGGGCAGAACTTTTCTGCCTTTTTTATAGCCATGTCGACGGCGGCAAGAAATTCCATATCGCCGCTGCCGGCGAATAAAGGCACATTCATGGTAAAGCCCTCTCCTTCGCCTTCGCCGGTTTCGTCCATGAATCCGCTGAAGGGAAAGGCATAAATCTGGTGTACTGAAAAGAAAAAGACCTTATTGCTATTGTAGAAAATGGATTGTGTTCCATTGCCATGGTGACCATCAATATCGAGGATAAAGACTTTTTTACCCTCGCTGACCAGTTTTTGTGTGGCAATGGCAATATTATTAAAAAGGCAAAATCCCGCTTCTCTGTTTGTACCGGCATGGTGCCCCGGTGGCCTGACGACTGCGAAATCGTTTTGCTGCGAGGCAAGCACCGTCAAACCGACGGCCACACATGCTGCATCATAGCTTCCGGGCGACAGCCACACTTCTGCCAATATGCTATTATCGTTACATGCCTCATAAATTTTTTTTCTGTAGGATTCCGGATGAACCAGTGTGATGTATTCTTCACCATTTACTTCGACTTCTTCTGTCTGCCCCTGAAATTCTTCTATCCGGTAAGGACCTTCACCGTCACTGTCGGGATTATGCTGCAAAAACTTACTGTTAAATAAGGCTTTCATGATGATCAATTGTTTATCGTGCAAATCGCAAAAAGGTTCCCAGTGGCAGTTTACACCCTGTTTTTGATGAAATATAAAATTCACCGAGTTCGGGATTTGGGAAAGCGAATTTTTCTTTAATAAGATTTTCGATGACCAGGGCAGATAAACCCATTGAATAAAAATTCAATATAAAAAAACTGTTCATTTCATAGAGCAGCTGCCCCGACAGGGTCACAAGTTCATTTATTCCCTCTTCAAAAACCCACTTTTCACCTATTGGTCCTCTTCCGTAAGAAGGAGGGTCCATAATGATACCATGATATTTATGGCCTCGTATGACCTCTCTCCTGATGAATTTCAGAACATCTTCAACCACCCACCGAATATCTTTGAGATGACTGGCCTGCATATTGACATTCGACCAGTTAACTGTCTGTTTCACCGAATCAACATGAACAATATCGGCGCCTGCGTATTTTGACACAAGAGAGGCGACACCGGTATAAGCGAATAGATTGAGAATGTGGCACTCCGGAGTTTTTTTGGCCATTAAAAAATCATAAATATATGACCAGTTGATAGCCTGTTCAGGGAATATGCCAATATGCCCAAAGGCTGTCAAAGCCAGACGGATACTGAGCACCATGGCTTCATATTCATACTGGATGAACCAGTGTTCCGGCATGCCGGGCCGCATTTCCCATCTCCCCCGTTCATGTCCGGTACTTGAATCCCCGATTCCCTTAGTTCGTGTGTACTTGGCTGTCCATAACTTGTCCCACTCCTGTTCAGAAAGTTTTTTATCCCATACGGCCTGGGGCTCAGGACGGTAAAGAATGTACTTACCAAATCGTTCGAGCTTTTCGAATTGACCGGCATCGATGAGCTCATATTCTTTCCAGACAGGTGGTGTTAAAAGTTTATACATCAGGGATAGACTATCAGGCATAATATTTACTGTAAAAGTAAGTAAAATGACGTATTTTTGAATGGAGAAAATATGTTTTGATAAAACAATATGATTATGCGGATTTCCAGTATAAAAAATCCACATATAAAAAATCTTGTTGCCCTGCAAAAAAGCAGTACAAGAAAGAAAACCGGACTATTTGTCATTGAGGGGCTTAAAGAAGTTCAGCTGGCTGTGGCCGGAGGTTATTTGATGGAAACTGTTTTTTATTGTCCTGAGATACTCGGTGATATTCATTTACCGAAGATTCAGTATTCCATTGATCATATACCCGTAATAGTCGGAGTTGAGAGGAATGTCTTTGAAAAGATAGCCTACAGGGAAGATAGTGGGGGTATTATGGCCATAGCCCGGCAAAGGAGTTTGACGCTCGGCTCCCTTAAACTTTCGGAGAAGCCCCTTGTTGTAGTTCTGGAGAAAGTCGAGAAGCCCGGCAACATGGGTGCTATATTGCGTTCAGCCGATGCTGCAGCAATAGATGCTGTCATTATCTGCGACCCGCAGACAGATATTTACAATCCGAATGTCGTTCGCTCAAGCATTGGTTGCCTTTTTACCATCCAGGTTGCCATATCAAACTCTTCAGAAACATTGCATTGGCTGAATACCAGGAATATCCGTGTGTATGCGACGACACTGGAAGCATCGGAATTTTATCACAAGGCTGATTACAGGGTGCCATGTGCCATTGTGATGGGAACAGAATCAACAGGACTCACCGGTTTCTGGACTTCACATGCTGATGCTAGGATCAAGATACCCATGCTTGGACGGATCGATTCGCTGAATGTCTCCACAGCCGCTGCCATAATCATTTTTGAAGCTAAAAAGCAGCGTGACTTTGCGTACTGACATGGCATGCAACAGTAATGATGGCTCAGGTTAATTAATTAATCAATATTCACATTCGCTATGTCAAAAATTATTCTGAAACCAGGTCGTGAAGCCATGTTGTTACGCTTTCATCCCTGGATTTTTTCGGGAGCGATAAAATCCGTTGAAGGTGAGCCCTCTTCAGGGGAAACCGTTGATGTCATCTCTTCTGATGGACGCTGGCTGGGTCGTGGCGCATATTCACCACAATCGCAGATACGCATCAGGATGTGGTCATTTGAAAAGGGTGAAGACATATCAGGGTTGTTCTTTCGTAAACGATTTGAGAGAGCAAAGAAAGCCCGTGAAGAACTATATATATGCGTCAGAACATCAGCATACCGCATGGTCAGCTCTGAAGCTGACGGGTTGCCCGGATTGATCGTGGATAAATATGCCGATTACCTGGTATGCCAGTTTCTGTCGGCAGGAGCGGAATATTGGAAAGGGGAGATCGTGCGGCAATTGGAGGAATTATTTCCTGTGCTAGGAATTTATGAGAGGTCGGATGCCGATGTCCGGTTAAAAGAAGGCCTGGAATCTGTCAAAGGCGTTCTGTCGGGCAAAATGCCTCCAAAGCTTCTTGACATACATGAGGATAGCGTGAAATACAAGGTCGATATCATAAATGGCCACAAAACCGGCTTTTATCTTGACCAGAGAGACAACCGTGCCTTCATCACAGAATATGCTGAGAAAAAGGACATTTTGAATTGTTTTTCCTACACAGGTGGCTTTGCCTTAAGAGCGCTAAAATCCGGTGCTACTCATGTCACCAATATCGACACCTCGGAAGAGTGTCTGGATTTGGCTCGTAAAAATGCGGAATTTAACAGATTCGACATCGATGCAATGGAAAACATTACCGGGGATGCTTTTTATGTTCTCAGGTCATTGCGTGACCAGGCGCGCCAATTTGATATCGTTGTGCTTGACCCGCCGAAATTTGTGACTTCTGTAAAACAAATGATGAGCGGAACACGGGGATATAAGGATATAAACCTATTGGGAATGAAATTGTTGAAACCTGGTGGTATCCTTTTTACGTTTTCCTGCTCAGGACTTCTGGAAGAATCGCTGTTCCAGAAAATCGTTGCCGATGCTGCCGTTGATGCCCGGCGGGATGTACAGATTATCAGGTACTTGGGCCAGGCAGCTGATCATCCTGTCGCTCTGAATTTCCCGGAAAGCCGTTATTTGAAGGGAATGGCATGCAGGGTATGGTAGGAGGCTCAAAATTAAAAATCAAAAATCAAAAATTAAAAATTGTGGGAGAGGGGGGGAGAGGTGAGTGAGAGATCAATTAAATTTGTGAAGTGAATAAACCTCCAACAGTGGTATGAATATTCTGACACACACAATATTTAAACTGATCTTCGGTATTGCTATTTTAAGCTTTATTTGCATGGATGCCATTGGACAGCAGTCCCCTCATCTTTTCAGCTATGGTTTTTTTAATAAAACCAGGGTGCATTATTTGCTTTATCTTCCTGTTGATTATGAAAAATCAAACCAGTCGTGGCCTCTTATGCTTTTTCTTCATGGAGCCGGGGAGAGAGGAACCAACCTCGATCTGGTAAAAAAACATGGTCCTCCTATGCTGGTTGAAAATGGCCAGCAATTTCCCTTCATCATCCTGTCGCCGCAGTGTGCCGAAGATCATATCTGGTCGTCACGCAGCCTCATTAAATTGATTAGGTATGCAATGAAGACCTATCATGTTAATAAAGGCCGGATTTATGTGACAGGCATTAGCATGGGCGGGCATGGCACATGGGAACTGGCCTGCAAACATCCTGATTATTTTGCTGCCATTGCCCCTGTTTGCGGTTACGGAAATCCATCTAAAACAGTTCACCTTAAAAAGGTCCCTGTCTGGGTCTTTCATGGGGCCCGGGATGATGTGGTTCCCGTTATCAAATCAGAAGTGATGGTCAACGCACTGAAAAAGGAGGGAGGTCAGGTCAGATTTACCATTTATCCTGATGCAGGACATGATGCCTGGACCGACACCTATAATAACCCGGAGTTGTATAAGTGGCTTCTTGAGCAGTACAAATAAACAATGATCAATGATCAATGATCATTGTCTTCAACAGGTCATAAACTGGGATATATTTGGGATTGTTTATTTGTTCAAGAATGCTGAGGAACTCCTTAATTGATTTTTCCATGCCGGTGATTTGCTGAGCAACGTATGCCGGATCCGGATTCATTGAGAGTTTATTCCCTGTTTGAGCTATATCAACCACATCTTCAAGAAGATAGATATGATTATATTCCCATTGCAGGTTGTTGATGAGTTTGACTACATGCAACATTCTGTTGATTGTGGCGGCCTTTCCTGAAAGTAAGGCAATGTCCATTTCGGGCAGTACAATTTCAATAATAACTTCATCGTGGATGCTGTATCTTTCGGTATAGACAATTGTCGTCAGGTTATTGCCGTCATATATCCAAGATCCTGGCATTTTTTCAGATGAGAAGCGGGTGTCGGAGCCATTTACCTTGACCGACAAAGGCGGGTAGCAAACAGGAAGCCGGATTTCATAAGCCCGTTCAGTAATCATACCGCTGAAGCTGCCCTTCACAGGGGAAATCTTTATAATTAGTGTATGACCATTTTTCGTAAATGAGATATCTGTCAGAGTATATTCTCCTTTCGTGTAATTCTGGTCATTTCCTGCATCGTCGTAAATAGTCGTTTTTCCTGAAGTGCCTGGAAAGACGTTGAGAATAAGAGGATTGACAGGTTTTTCGCCAATACGTTCCATTTCAGGTTGCATGGGGATAATGGCACCTTGTTTTACATAGAGAGGTATGTCATCCAGAAGAAAAGTGCCGGTTATGATCTGGTCGCCGGGTAAAATTGTTCCGGAAAACCATTCAACCCAGTTGCCGGCCGGAAGCCATGTACTTTTTAGTGTATAAAGGCTGTCACGTCCGTCAGCATATTTATTCATGGCTCTTGTCACAGGTGAAACCAGGATATCGTCACCAAACATATATTGTCCTTTGAAAGTATAGGCGTTTTCTTTTTCCGGATGGTCGTAATACATAGGTCGAAGCAGCGAAATGCCGGTTTCGTAAGCTTCATGGGAGGCGGTATAGATGTATGGTACCAGGGAATATCTGAGCTTGACCGCTTTACGCATGGCATAATAATATTCGATAGGGTAGGCCCACATCCTGCGTTCTATCTCAGGATCTTTTGTGCAATGTGTCCTGAATATCGGGCTAAAGGCTCCCCACTGCACCCAGCGGGTAAAAAGCTCAGGATCTTTGCGGAAGTCGTTATTCGGGCCTTTATAATGTCCGCCGATATCATGGCTCCAGTAACCATAACAAACATTTGAAGCGGTGTATGTAAAGTATGGCTGGAATTGCAGGGAATTCCATGTAATGCGTGTGTCGCCTGAAAATCCGATCTGATAACGGTGATTGCCCAGACTGCCCCAGCGGTGATACAACAATGGCCTGACCTTATTCTGACGTTGCATGTCGCTGAAAAATACATAGTTCAGGTAGAAAGTGGGATTTACACCTTCTATTTTGGTGGTACTCCATTGCTGCCAGTCGAGCCACCAGAAGTCGATGCCCTGTTCCTGCATCGGATGCATGATTAATTTGAAACAATTGCCGGCAAAATTTTTATCGACGATATCGAAAGGAATATATTTTTTTGTCGCCGGATCGATGCCCATAGCTTTTGCAAATTCAGGGTAGATCTTCTCGTGAGGTTGTATGCCTGATGCCGGGTGCAGGTTTAGGCAGGTCCGCAATTTTTTTTCAGCAGTCCATTTTAGAAATGAAACAGGATCTGGAAAATATTTTGGATTCCAGGTGAAACCGGTCCAACCGGCCCATTCCCCAGCCTGATCATTTTGTTTTTCTCCATTGACAAACCATTCTTTCTTGTCGACAATATGCCAGTCCATATCTATAACCAAAACATCCAGCGGCATATTATGGATTTCATATTCATTGACCAGTTCCTTGAACTCCTGGTCGGTATAAGCCCAATAGCGTGACCACCAGACACCGAAGGCGAATTTAGGTGGCATAGGTATCTTGCCGGCTATCTGGGTGAAATCACAGAGAATAGTTTTAAAATCCTTTCCATATCCAAAGAAGTACATGTCCTGCAGGTCCTTTGCCGGGCGTGGCATAACCCACGGCCATTCAGTATTATCGAACAAGGGTCGTTTTGAATCATCAACCATCACCCACCCATCGGTGGAAATAATGCCTGGATCAAATTCCAGGAATGCCTTTCTGTTATCAGAATAATTGCCATCATATCCATCCAGGGTGCGCGCTGTTCCCAGTAAATTGCCTTTGTTTTCCAGTCCGGGATGCCAGACTATGTTCTGATCACCTGACCGGATGCTGATGTTAAAATTTTTTTTATCGAATTTTCCGCTGTTCATGCGGTATTTAAGCTCCAGCTGTTCCGTTTTAATAATCAGCCAACCATTGTTTTCTTCCCTGGTGAAAACAGGTACAAGCAAGTTACGGTTGATGAAAGTAAGTGATGCGTGATCCTCAAACTGCCCGTCTTCCGCCCACTCCATTCTGATAACCCGTGGAGTGAGAACAGTGAATCGGACCTGCCCTGAGATTACTATTGCCTCTTTGCTGGCAATAGGATCATAGCTCTGCGATTTTGAACTAATTGTGATCATCAATAGGAATGATAATAGAAATAATGACTTAATTCTCATTGTAACAGAAATTAATAATCTAATTCGAAGGTACTAATTTATAAATTAACCGTCTTTATATATTTGTTTTTGTTGCTAAAGTTATACCGGATAAAATAATTAAAAAGGGCCATCCGCAATAAAGCGGACAGCCCTTTTAACTATGAGAAAAACTGTCAAATTTTTCTATTGAACAAAGTGTATTTCAACGCGCCTGTTCCTTTGTCTGCCTTCAGGTGTGGTATTTGTATCTCTTGGTCGTAGTTCACCATATCCAATAAAAGTTAACCGTGTGGGATCGATACCTTTATCAACAAAGTATTGTCTCACAGCATAGGCGCGGTTCTCTGATAAAGTCTGGTTGTATTCGTCAGTGCCAACCCAATCAGTATGACCTTCAATTGCGAATGTTGAGTTTGGAAATTCACCCATAATTTTTACGATGTTATCAAGCCTCGGAAAAGATACCGGCTTAATGACATATTTAGCTGTTTCAAACTCAATATGATCAGCAAAACTCTGCATGGTTTTTTCAACTTCTTTGACCTTGATTGTATCAATTAAAGGACAGCCATTATTTGATTTTGGACCTTTCTCTTTGGGGCATCTGTCAGTTTTGTCCGGTATGCCATCACCATCGGTATCAGGGCAACCCTGTAATGCTATCACTCCAGGGTCTGTGGGACACAGGTCATCAATATCTGCAACACCATCATTGTCCGTATCGGGGCAACCTTTAAGTTCTACAGGTCCGGGAACATCAGGGCATCTGTCGTCCATATCCGGAACACCATCTTTATCTCTGTCAGGGCAACCATTTGACTCAATAGGTCCGGGTACGTCAGGACATCTATCATCCATATCCGATATACCGTCTTTATCTCTATCAGGACAACCCATTAATTCGACAGGTCCGGGTTGATCTGGACATTTGTCTTCCATATCCGAAATACCATCCTTATCTCTGTCAGGGCAACCCATCAATTCCATAGGCCCAGCTTGTAATGGACATTTATCCAGGCTATCTACCAGTCCGTCGCCATCGGTATCAGGACAACCATCAAATTGCTCAAGGCCCCATACAAATTTGCAGGCATCATCCCTATCGGCAATACCATCTTTATCTGTGTCTTTGGCTTTTCCGAACCTGACTTTCAGGCCAAGGGAATAAGCCAAATAATCGTGGAAATCAGGCACATATTTATAAGAGGCTGTAAAATTAATACCAAAATGTTTAATAGGCCATATCTCAAGCCCAAGGCCATAACCGGCAGTGAAATAAGTGACCTTGTTTGGATCTAAGTTTTGATCATTTAAGTTTTGATCTTTTGCGAAATGCATTCCTGTTGCGCCAATAGATCCAAAAATATAAGGAGTAAAGATGGAATTTTTGCTCAGGATATATCCATTGGCAAACTGGTACTGTAACTCAAAGTGGGAATTCCACACGAAGTCATTCTGCAGCTTAATGATTTCAGGATTAGGATCGTTTGGAGCACCGGCAAATCGGATTTCCGAATTCTCATACTGCTGAAATCCAAAGGAACCTTCAACGCTGAGAGAGGGGATAAGAGAACGTCCAATTGATATCTTGGAAGGTACTTTCTCTCCAACCCAATGGGATTGAGTTAGCTGGTCCCGGACGGGTAAATCCACGGCCCAGAAATCGACCCAGTGCCAGCTTACACCGACAGCCCAGGGATATTTGGTGTTCTGAGCATTTGCGGTTAAACTGACAAGCAGTATCCCAACAAGGATCTGCAATTTGATAAGTTGTAATAATTTTTTCATATGTGTAGTTTTTGGTTAGATTTTAATTAACAAGAATTTTTTTGTTTTTAAGTTGGAAGTAAATTTTAAAGTACAAAGGTGAGTCATATAATTCCGGAAAACGTTACACAATTCCAGAAAAGAGTTACATCATTCACACATTTCCTCTTGTGATGTGCTTCTTTTGATTAAGATTATGGAGTGGGATGTGTTAATTCTGCGCTTACGCACACCGGTAACTGTATTATTGAGTAAAGTAAAGTTGTTCATGGGCTTAAGTAAGTTTGATTATCTGAAAACTGAATCATTTTCTTCAATGTGTGAATCATGTAACTTATTTAAAAAGTTATGTAACACTTTCGCAGGAAAATGCCCATAAATTTGTGTATAATAAAAGATTACGGGATATTTATTTTATATCGATCCGGTTATATCACCATGTATACCACTTTAAAATTTTCGTTTTACGCAAAATTTGTTCTAAGAGCTAACGAAACATTAACTTAGCAATTGCGGAAACAGGTCGATGCATGCAGTGAAAGGTATGACAAAACCGGCACTGCTGATTTTCTGACAGGCATTAGGGAAGGGCACGAAACAATAACATAGATATCGCAAGGATATTTGAATTAAAGTAAATTGCTTTTAACATAACCGGCGAAGGCATAAATGAAATGGGAAAATTTAATCCTGTTATTAAAGTAAAAGGTTTTGCAACGGAGCAATCCATGAGGCTCAGCGAAAAAACGTTGGCAAAAACTGAAAAGGCAAATAACTTTTTAACAGATTTTGCAGATGTTTTCTTGTTTATAATGCGTATCATAAAAGAAACATTTTCGCGCGACTTTGAATTTAAAGAATTTTTGCATCAATGTTTTCAAATCGGATATAAATCATTACCGCTTATTTCAATCACGGGAGCCATAATGGGTTTGGTGCTAACTATTCAGACGCGCCCGGCACTTGTTGATTTCGGAGCAGTAACCATGCTTCCCGGAATGGTAGCAGTATCTCTTATCAGGGAATTGGGCCCGGTTATAACGGCACTTATATGCGCAGGAAAAATTGGTTCGGGCATGGGAGCAGAATTAGGTTCAATGAAAGTAACCGAACAAATTGATGCCATGGAGGTATCCTCCACTAATCCTATAAGATTTTTAGTTGTCACAAGAGTGTCAGCAGCAACGCTTATGATACCCTTATTAATTTTATATGCAGATGCACTTGGCATCTTAGGAAGCTGGGTAGGCGCAAATATTAAAGGCGATGTATCGTTTGTTTTATTTTTCGCACAGGCATTTAGCCATGTTGAGTTTATGGATTTTTTACCTGCTGTCATAAAATCCTTTTTTTTCGGAGCAGTAATTGGAGTAGTAGGATGCTATAAAGGATACAATGCCGGGCGCGGAACCGAAAGTGTAGGCATTGCTGCAAATTCTGCTGTTGTATTAGCATCACTCCTGGTGATAATTGTCGATATGATTGCAGTACAAGTTACCGACATGCTGATATAATTTGAAAACAAATGAATTTGAAAATTTGAAAATGTAAGAAGAAGATTTGATCATGATGATGAATAATGCCAATACAGAAAATAATGCTTCATTTAAAACGATAAGCGATGAACCGGTTATTGAAATTCATAATCTTAAGAAATCATTTGGCAAACAAGAGGTATTAAAAGATGTTTCTTTGAAGCTTTATAATGGCGAAAACTTAGTCGTGATTGGTAAATCAGGAAGCGGTAAATCTGTCTTAATTAAGTGTATTGTTCGTTTATTAAGTTCTGATGGCGGAACAATAAATGTGTTTGAAAAAAATGTGAATACATTAACCAGAAAAGAATTGGGCGAGTTGAGACAGAAAATTGGTTTTCTTTTTCAAAGTGGTGCATTGTACGACTCCATGACGGTGAAACAAAACCTGGAATTTCCATTGCGAAGAATGAAAAAGAAACTTACCGAAAAAGAAATTAAAGAAAAAGTAAATGAGGTTTTAGAAAATGTCGGTTTAGCTGATGCACTGAATAAAATGCCCTCACAACTCTCGGGCGGCATGCGAAAAAGAATAAGCCTAGCACGCACTATTGTTGTGGATCCAATGATAATGCTATATGACGAACCCACAACAGGACTTGACCCTGTTACTTCCGATGAAATAAGTTCACTCATCAATGATGTCCGGAAAAAATATAAGACATCTTCACTGATCATCACACATGATATCAAATGTGCCCGTAACACAGCAAACCGAATTATCATGTTATTGGATGGCGAAGTTTATATGGAAGGAAAAGTAAAGGACTTTGAAAACTCAACCGACACGATAATTAAATCTTTCTTTATGTTGAATGGATAATTGAGTCAAATAAATAATTCAGCACATTTAATCAAAAAATAAAATGGATACGCACACACAAAAATTTAAAGTACGTTTAGGGCTGTTTGTCGCAGGAGGATTGGCACTTTTTGTACTGGCCATATTTATAATCGGAAAGCAAAAGAATTTATTTAATCCTGTTTTTAAACTTACAACTACCTTTTACAATGTAAGCGGATTACAGGTCGGAAATAATGTCCGCTTCTCCGGAATTAATGTAGGCACTGTTGACAACATCAGCATCATTAACGATTCAACTGTAAAGGTAGATTTGTTGATTAAAAAAGATGTTAAGCAGTTTATTAAATCGGACTGTGAAGTGGCAATAGGTTCAGAAGGACTTATTGGCGACCGGCTTTTAATTATTACGCGTGGAAGTTCTGATGCTCCTTTAGCAAAAGAAGGACAACACCTTGCATCAACCGAGCCTGTTGAAACAGATGCCATCATGGCAAGTTTGCGGGTAACAGCAGGTAATGCCGAAATTATTTCGCAACAACTTGCAGAGATTATGATTAAAATAAACAGCGGAAACGGAACACTTGGCAGATTAATTCATGATTCAACCATTGCAGAAAATTTTAATCAGACCATGGTGAATCTTAAACAAAGTACCAAAGGATTAAATGAAAATATGGAAGCAGCCAAAAATAATTTCCTTTTAAAAGGTTATTTTAAGAAGAAGGCAAAAGTGGAAGAAAAAAAGAAGAAGGACGCTGAAGAAAAAAAAGCAGCGGAACAAGAAGTACAAGATGAAAAGAAATAATTCTTACTTGGATATAAAATACTCATAACCAATATGGAAACGATGCAGGCCATAGGAATGGTGACTTCTCAATATTTAAAAACGGCAAGTGCAAATGTGGTTCAAAAATATTTTCTTATTTTTTTTTGTTTCAATTTTCATAAGTGAATTTGCATTTGCACAAGAAACTCTTCCCAAAACAGATTCAACCAATCTTTATAAGAATATTGAATCCTATTCCAAACGAAGCAAGTTTACTGAATTTATGTACAGGTTAATTTTTAAACCGGTTGCAACCACCTCACCCAAAAAGAAAGTATATAAGAAACTGATACAAAAACCATACAGCGCCTTTGAAGGAAAAATTATCAGGCATATTAACATCGTAACACTGGACCCATTTGGTTATTCAATAGCTGACACCATTGCAGTATCGCAAAACTTTTTAATTAAAGCCGGAAATAAGTTGCATGTAAAATCTCAGCGTGTGGCCATTCGCAACCTCTTGCTTATCCGGCAAAACCAACCATTCGATTCATTGCTTGTAAAAGAATCTGAACGATTGGTGCGCAGCCAGGGATATGTACGCGATGTTTCATTTTTCGTTATAGCTACTTCAAAAAACTCCGACTCGGTTGATATTTTTATTCGCGAATTGGATAATTGGAGCATTATTCCTAAAGTAGCAGTTACCACTTCACACTTCACTATTAATTTAACTGATAAAAATTTTTTAGGGTTCGGTCACGAATCACAAAATGGTTTTACCTGGTATCATACAACCGGTGACTATGGTTGCAATATAAATTACTTCATTCCCAACATCCGCAATACTTATATTAACACAACACTTCATTATGGCACGGACGAATTCGGAAATTTTACCAAGAGTTTTGCAGTTGACCGTCCGTTTTTTTCGCCCTTTGCAAAGTGGGCGGCAGGTGTAAATTTTACGCAGCAATTTCGCAAGGATTCCATCCGGACAAGCGATTCGCTTTTCTTGCTGCAGAGATTTAAATTTAACGCACAAGATTATTGGGCGGGTAATGCCTTGCAAATATTCAAAGGCAATACAGAAAATAATCGTACAACTAATTTTATTTCTACCGTACGTTTTTTACGAATCCGCTATCTCGAAAAGCCAATTGAGATGTTTGACACGCAGCACATGTTTTCAAATGAAGATTTTTACCTGGCAGGCATTGGAATATCGACACGAAAATATGTGCAGGACAAATTTATTTTTAATTACGGCATAACAGAAGATGTACCTATTGGAAAAGTTTACAGTCTGACAGGTGGCTATCAGGAAAAAAATAATACCGGCCGTTTATATTTAGGCGCGCGTATTTCTTTTGGCAATTATTATCCATGGGGATACCTTAGCTCTGACTTCGAATACGGAACTTTTTTTCGTGCATCACATGTACAGCAGGGAATGTTATCGGTTAGCGTAATTTATTTTACAGGATTGATAGAATTAGGGAAATGGAAATTCAGGCAATTTGCCACATCGCAGGTTACTATTGGCATAAACCGGTTCCCTAACGATAGTTTAACTCTCAATGAAGGTTATGGTCTGGATGGATTTAACAGTTCTGCATTGTCCGGTACCAGCCGCCTATTATTTACGTTGCAAACACAATCATACACCCCATGGAATTTTATCGGATTCCGTTTTGGCCCCTATCTTGTTTATTCACTTGGCATGCTTGGCGATGCAAAAGGATTTAAAAACAGCAGTGTGTATTCACAAATAGGGTTGGGAGTTTTAATTAAAAATGAAAGTCTGGTTCTTAATACATTTCAAATATCCATTGCATTTTATCCCTTAATTCCAGGTATTGGACAAAATGTTTTTAAAATAAACTCATTTAAAACAACTGATTTCGGCTTCAGAGATTTTGAAATAGGAAAACCGGATATAATGGTATTTCAATAAAGTAAAATAATACATCATCATCATAAGCTTATGCGGACTCTTTTTTGGTGCAGAAGCTTTGCGGGGTGAAATTTTCCGGCGGATTAACGGACTGGTGGGTAACGGTTAAGTTACATTGTTCACACATTATTAAGTGTGAGGCGTTTCTTGCGCTTGAGTTGCTTGAAGAAGGTAGGCGTTAGCCCCGTCACTTTCTTGAACTGGTTGGATAAATGCGCCACGCTGCTGTAGTTCAGCTTGTAAGAGATTTCGGTAAGATTGAGTTCATCATATATAAGCAATTCTTTTACCCGTTCAATTTTGTGAGCGATAATATAATGTTCAATAGTGATGCCTGTTACTTCTGAAAAAAGGTTGGCGAGGTAGGTGTAGTCATAGTTGAGTTTCTCACAGAGATAATCGGAAAAATTTGTTTTGGGAGGTTCGTCTGCATAATGTATCATCTCAATGATGATAGTTTTTATTTTTTCAATCAGAATGGCTTTTTTGTCATCCATCAACTCAAGCCCTGATTTCAATAATGAGGTTTTCAATTGATCACGCTGTTCAGGAGTAATATTCTCTCTGACATCCACTTCACCTAAATCCACCTTTCGGTAATGCAGCGCAAGTTTATCCAACTCTGACTTCACCACCATTTTGCAGCGAATGCTTACCATATATTTGATGAAGAGCTTCAATTTATTCGTTGCTTATAGGGTAATGTTTTTTTGTCGTAATGTTTTTATTCTATAAGTCAGATGTTCGTACTGTTGTCAAAACAATTGCCTCTTACGTTCAATTGCAGAGGCCCGACCGTGTTGTTAGCCATGCAGGTGGGCATCTGTTTTATTTCATAAAATTAAGAATCTTATATTTAAGATGCCCACACGGACGGGCATATTTTTTTTCAACACGTGCTGGCATTTGCAGTGCACAGCAATAAATTTTGTCCCGGACAGAGCCTTGCCACGAGAAAAGCTTTTCAATAAATGTAGTACAAATATAACATCAAAATCTTTATACTGCAAAAAATACTTCGTCTAAATTAAGAAAAAAATCGTTCACTATTGGTGAACAGGAACGCCATAAAATACGTGGTTTTGGAAATTTATTCCAAGAACTTCAGGACAAGATCGTCTTATCGGGGCAATCAGAGAATACGCTGAATAATTATGCACACTAGCTGACTCAGGTGAGTTTACACTTCTATTTCATAAAGACGAAGCCTGTTTCTGAGCGCAATAATTTCATCCTGCAAAGATTTTATTCGCTGTAATAAATGAGTGATGGTCTCAATACCTTCCAAGTTAATATCCAACTCATAATATAAGCGAACAATTTTCTCTAAATGTTGTAGCTGGCTTGCATCAATAAACCCTGTTTCTTTGATGGTAGTAATTTCTATCAATCCGGTTTGTTGTAATGAACTGATAAATGAAATCTCAATGTTGTGGTTGGCACAGAACTCATTTACAGCTATTAAATATCCTGTTTGCATTGTTTACGTTTAAAAAATTACGATTTAGATAATTCGGTAAATAATATTTTTTGCTTATCCGTTAAATTTGTTGGAATTTTAATGGCATAGGTCACATATAAATCTCCAAAATCCCCTACATTTTTATAAACAGGAAATCCCTTACCTTTTAATTTTATTTTACTTCCATTTTGTGTTTCAGGCTTTACTTTAAGTTTTACTTTTCCGTTTAAGGTATCCATTGTGATTTCACCTCCCAACACAGCTGTGTACAAATCTAAATCTACCGTAGTATATAAATTATTTCCCAAACGTTTAATTTTTGGGTGATTGGCTATTGAAAATGTAATATATAAATCACCGTTCGGGCCACCATTTATTCCCGGGCCTCCATGCCCTGAAATTTTAATTGTTTGTCCATTTTCAATTCCGGCAGGGATAGTAATTCTTATGTTTTTCCCGTTTACCGTTAACGTTTGTTTGTGGGTTTTATATGCATCGATAAGGTCGAGATGTAATTCCGCGTTGTAATCTTCTCCTCTGTATTTCACTTGTCTGCTGCTGCCGGCACCTGCGGATCCAGCAAACATGGATTTAAAAAAATCGGAAAAATCTCCTCCAAAAGATGTTTCTGAATAGCTTGCCCCACGCGAGTTTGATGATTGTTCCTGATAGTGTTTTGCTTTTTCAAATTCTTCCGCATGTTGCCAATCCTCTCCATATTGATCATATTTCTTGCGTTTTTCGGGATCGCTCAATACTTCATTTGCTTCATTGATCTGCTGAAAACTCTTTTTAGCTTCTTTATCATTCGGATTTAAATCGGGGTGATACTTTCTGGCCAATTTCCGATAGGCATTTTTGATGTCCTTTGGCGTTGCCGTTTTATCTATCCCCAATATTTTATAATAGTCTACGAAAATCATGTATTTATTGAATTGTGTTGATCAGGCTTTATAGAGCGGATAATCGGTATATCCTTTGAGTTTCTTAAGTTCCATTGGCACCTCGGGGGCCCACATTGCAGAATTATCGACAAGTGGTACTCATGAATTTTCATTCTCCTTTATACTCTTCCAGATCGTTATGATCATCTCCCCCTAAACTGTAATAGTTATTCTCCTCATCTTCACTTCCAACAATTTCTTGTTTATCATCCAATTCTGAGCCGGGAATATCTAAGTCGCTGCCGGATACATCGTCATTAAAATCTTTTTCGTTACGTGTTCCAACTTTATCATTTTCATTTGATTCTTTAATTTTGGATATATCCTCAGGATTTATGTTCTTCTCTTTTTGGCATTTATTGTAAATATCTTCGCTGGCAGGATATAATGGGTATCCCTGAAGGTTATTTTTCTCTTCGTTGCCTGCCCGCCGGTTAGGCAGGTTCGTATTGTCGCCCTTTTCTTTCATATGCATTAATGAATTTTGAGAGAACAAAGTTGAGCATTTTTAACCGGATAAGTGTTACACAACTTTTGAAAAGAGCTACATCATTCACACATTTTCAGGTAGTTTGCGTCTTTTATGTTTAAGATGCCTATAGTGAGAAGGAACAATCTGCGAGCTACAATGTAGGTAAAGTTGCGCAAAGTGCTGATATAGTCTAATGTGTGAATGATGTAACTCATTTATGGAATTGTGTAACGGTTTTGAAAACAAGTGGTGGCATCTTTGCATTGTTAAAATTTCCAAACAACTTAAAACACGAAATCATGGGAAATCTGCTTTACATCGTTGTCGTAATTCTGATAATAGGTTGAGCAATTGGATTCATAGGTTTTCATGCCGGGGGACTCATTCACGTATTGCTGGTTATTGCATTGATTGCTGTAATACTGCGGATTATCCGTGGGAAAAGCCGGGTGTGACAATAACTGCTTCAGTATTTAATTGTCACTTAAAATTAAATTTATGAAAAAAGTAGGCATCATCATTTTGGTAGTAGGTTTGCTGATTACCGTTTTCACGGGATTCAACTTTGTAACAAAAAAGAAAGTAGTGGACATAGGTAAAGTGGAAATCACCCGGGATAAAATACATGTATTAGCATGGTCACCGTTAATCGGAGTTGCAGTCATGGTGATTGGTGGGGCTGTATTATTCTACAGTGCAAAAAAGAAGTGATTTTACCTGTCAGGTAAAGAAGTGTTTAATGATTTCACATCATGAAAAGGAAATTATTTTTGAAAATTTTACTCGGGATAGTTGCTCTGGCGGTATTGCTGGTATTCTTAATGTTAGTCATTGTTGAGCCCTGGGTTGGGAAAAAAGTTCGGGCAGCATTAAATGAAAACAGCAGAGATTACAAGGTTGAAGTAGACAAGGTTCATGTTTTGATAATGTCATCAGGGATAGAACTGGAAGGTATTACAGTATGCTTAAAGCAGGAGCAGGGAGCCGACCGGGATGTAAACGGGCAAATAGCGTCTATAAGATTCAATGGAATCAAACTCGCGAAAGCCATATTCAAAAAAGATATTTACATCAGTGAAGTAATCATTTCCAATAGTAGTATTATGGGTAAGATTCCATTTTCGGGGGAAGCAATACCGCCAATAGTTTCGCCTTTGAACATCCGGATAGGTAAAATACTTTTTGATAAAATAGACCTGGCGATGGAAAACACTTCATCCGCACTGTCTTATTCGATGAAAGAAGGCGTTTTGAAAATTTACAATTTACAGGTTGAGAAACAGGATACCTTATCCCCTGGCATTGTTAGGCAATTTGATTTCGAGGCCGAAGAACTCCTTTCGGTTTCGTCCGACAGCATGTATTCGTTTACAGCCAGCGGTATAATCTATTCCGCAACTTCAAATACCTTAGCGGTAAACAGCTTTTCTATTCAGCCGAATTACACAGATTATGATTTCACATCACGGTATAAATTTCAAAAGGAACGTATTGAAGCCTGGTTCAGCAACATTTACGTTCACGATTTTTCTGCTGCAGGTTATTTCAGATCCAGGAGCCTGATAAGCTCTTATATCGAAATCGAAAAAATGGATATGAAAGTTTTTCGTGATAATCGAAAAAAATTCTTGCATGTGAACAAGACCGTATTCCAGGATATGATTTACAACTATCCCGGCATTATCCGCATTGATTCAATCGGTCTTATAAGCGGGAATATCACGTACACCGAACATGTTAAGGAGGCAAACGAGCCAGGAAGGATCAGCTTTAATGCGCTCCATGCTAAAATCTACAAAATCACTAACGACACTATTTACAAAACAGAAAACGCTGCTATAGAACTTAATGCTGATGCCTTGTTAATGGGAAAAGGCAAGATGACTGTTTTATTAAAAGGAAGAATATTCGACAGTGATAATACCTTTTCATTGAATGGAACTATTTCGGACATGGAGGCAAGTGAATTGAATCCTATGCTGGAGAAAAATGCTTTTATTTATGCTACATCCGGTAAAATAGATGCGATGCATTTCAGCCTTACGGCAAATAACGCTAAAGCAACCGGCAAAATGACCATGCTTTATCATGGATTGAATATCGCAGTTAAGAATAAGCGGACGGATGATACAACCGCCTTTAGAGAGAGATTTATGTCATTTATTGCCAATATAAAAGTGTTGGATTCAAATCCGCTTCCGGATGAAGATGTAAGAGAGGGAATTATAGATTATGAAAGAGATCCCGAAAGATCCTTTTTTAATTATTGCTTCAAATCTATTCTGTCAGGAATTAAATCCAGCCTTGCTAAAAGCCCGAAGAAGCGTAGGAATTCGTAACAGACACTATCTATTTGATGTGCTGATTTATTTGGACTCCTCTTTCTTGGAATGTTCAATGGTAGTATTTAAGGATTGCTCTGCTTTTTGAAGCCTGAAATATCAACTACCGACAAAAGGCATTTCCGGTCATCGCCTGTAACTATGCCTTCCATATAAACAAAGCACAAAGGATTATTGTCATAACCAAGCATCACTTCGCACGATTCTTTAGCATTACTGGCATAAATTTTTCTGAAAAAATTGTTAAATACAGGCTTCGAATCTTCGGAAACGAATAGCTTAAAGTTGCTGTTTATCAAACTAACGCGTTTATCGCCAAGCATTTCGGCGCCAGTGAAGTTCAGATCGCAGATACTGCCATCGGAATCGAGTGTAAAATAGCCCATTGGGGCTAAATCGTACAACATGGTGTATTTTTTAAGGGCTGTTTCTGCCGTTTCATATGCCTGGCGCAACTCTTCGTTCTGCATTTCTAATTCTATCTGGTGCACCTGCAGTTCGTGCAGGAGCTTTTTCACGTCAGTTTCCATAACCGACTTGTCTATTTTTTTTTGCTTCTCTTTCAGTTGTTCTTCAGCTTTCATGCGCAGCATTTGTGCATCTGTAAAATCCATTTCTTCGTTACTCATGGCTTTGTTATTTTTTTAGTGATAATAATCATTCCTGCTGGCATTTTCAGGTTGTTGAGCAGTACATTTACGGACCATTCAACAACTGGCATATAACCTCCGGCTTCAATTACCTGCATTTTGAATTTGCCATCAAGCATTTTGTTCAGCAGCCTATTCATATCTTTTTCAGTCTTTTTTCGCACCGGTTCAGGAATAAACATCTGAATATAATTTTGGTTTACTGCATCCTCATGTTTTTTGCCGAAAAATTTTTCGGCTTCGGGATTAAACTCCAGTATTTTCCAGTCGGTTGATAATTTAATTATTACATCTGAGGATGAATTTAAGAGCAAACGATGCATCTGCCCTGTTTCATGTAATTTTACTTCCACCTGCCTGAGATCGGAGATGTCGATAAAAGTGATGACCAGGCCGTCTATTTTGTCGTCGAAGGTGCGGTAGGGCATAATGCGAATGGAAAACCATCGCTCGTCTTTGGCAGGAATTTGTTTTTGTATAAATACTAGTGTCCTTAATACTTCAAGGGCATCGGCAGCCAATTCGGGGTATATAAGGTCGGAAACCTGGTCGGTAAAAGGCCTTCCTATGTCGCTTTTTATGAGTTTAAAAATTTTGGTCGCCTGAATGGTATAGCGACGGATATTCAATTCTTTGTCGAGAAATAAAGTAGCAATATCGGTGCTGTTGAGCAGGTTTTTCATATCATTGTTCACCCGCGTAAAATCATCTATCTTCGACTGCAATTCAACGTTCACCGTTTGAAGTTCTTCATTCAGGCTTTGCATTTCTTCTTTGGAACTCGTGAGTTCTTCATTGGTAGATTGCAGTTCTTCATTGGTAGATTGTAATTCCTCGTTTGTAGATTTCTGTTCTTCCTGCGAAGTCTGCATTTCTTCGAGAGTGTTCTGCATTTCTTCACGTGTATGCTGCAGCTCTTTCTCCAACTCCGATTGCCTGATACTGCTTAAAGTCTTTTTTCTTTTTTCTACCTTCAGTTTGATGTCAGTAATCTCCGGCACATCAGTAAAAATTATCATTACCGAGCCGTTTAAAGGCTCCGGTTTATCAATCCATTTAATGTTAATATTTAAGGTTTGTGTATCCCCGTTTGTACCTACTTTGATATTGCTCAAAATCACAGATTCTTTTTTCAATACAGCTTTGCGGAACGCAATTGAAAATTCGTCGCGCAAACCTTCGCGTAACATTGCAAAAATATTCATGTTTGCTTTACCAACCGCCGGCTCCAGATATTTTCCTGTACGTCCGCTGATGTAAATGATGTCGCCATTTTCGTTCACCAAAACACCGGCAGATGAAAAATGCTGCAACAGCAGTTGATCGGCAAGCGTTTGAATATTCAGGGTTGATTTGGCAGGTATTTGTTCTTCAATATTGGTCGGTTTGGTCCGGGAAAATGAAGCGGGGAAATCGAATAATTCAGGTATCAGGGTAGTAACGGAGCGTTTGAAAATTTTCAATTTGGCATCCACAGGTGTAAAAAGATGACTCTGCGTTCTAAGTGTTTCGGAGCTGCCCAGCAGCATAATTCCTTCGGGGTTAATACTATAGTAAAACATCCCGAGCAATTTTTTTTGCAACTCAGTATCCATGTAAATAAGCAGATTGCGGCACGAAAGGATATCGATCTTGGTAAAAGGCGGATGCATGGTAATGTTGTGTTGTGCAAACACAACCTTTTCCCTTATTTCATCATTGACGCGATAGCCGTCATCTGTTTTATTAAAAAAGCGGTTCAGGCGATTTGGTGATACATCGGCAGCAATATTTGCAGGAAATATGCCTTTTCTGGCTATCACAATAGCGTCATTGTCGAGATCGGTAGCAAATATCTGTAACGAAAAGCCTCCGCGCGGATTGACTTTTTCAAGCGCTTCTTTGAACACTATGGCTAACGAATATGCCTCTTCTCCGGTAGAACACCCTGGTATCCATGCCCGCAATATTGAACCGGCTTTCAGGTTAGCAATAATAGTTGGAATAACCGTCTCTTTCAACTTTTCCCATACGATAGGATCGCGAAAAAAATTAGTTACGCCAATCATCAATTCTTTAAAAAGAATATCCAATTCATTTGGATTTTCCTGCAAAAAACGGACGTATGAAGATATCTTATCAATTTTGTGGACGGCCATGCGCCTTTCGATGCGGCGATACACCGTATTTTTTTTATAAAGCGAAAAGTCGTTGCCGGTATAGGCCCGCAGTAGAATAATTATTTTTTCGAGAGAGCTTTTGTCTTTAATCTCTAGCTCCAGATTTGCTTTGATGGCAGGAAAAAGTTTAAGAAAATCAATGAGCCTTGCAGGCAACTCGTTGGCGGGAGCCATAATATCGACCACCACGGAATCGATGGCATTGCGGGGCATGCTGTCGAATTTTGCCGTAGCAGGGTCCTGTACCATCACTATCCCGTTTTTTTCTTTTATGGCACGGAGTCCTATACTGCCGTCGGAGCCCATACCCGAAAGAATGAGACCGATACTTCTTTCCTGCCGGTCGTCGGCAAGCGAGCGAAAGAAAGAATCAATCGGAAGGCGCAGTCCTCTTGCTTCTATTGGTTCAAACAGGTGAAGTATCCCCTTTAATATGGACATGCTCGTGTTTGGCGGAATTACATACACACAGTTTGGCTTTACAGGCATACGGTCTTTTACCTGAAAAACCTTCATTTTGGAATTTCGCTGAAGCAACTCCGGCAACATGCCTTTCTGTGTAGGATCCAGATGTTGGATAACAACATATGCCATTCCACTGTTTTCAGGCACATTACCCAGAAATTGCTCCAACGCTTCCAGTCCGCCAGCCGATGCGCCGATACCGACTATTGGGAACTGGCTGTTATCTAAATCAGAAGTTTTTTCTTTTGAAGATACTGTCGATTTCAGTTTCTTGGGTTTCACTCGTAATTATTTTAAATAATTTACTGACCCGTAAAACATCCATGATATATCTTTTTGTGATTGAGGTATCATGGATGTTTCATGAGCGGTGTTTTTTATTGTCTGTAAATATCGGAATTACGTAATATCCGATTACATGTCAATACAAAATAAATGAAAAAATATCATAATTCTAAACAACTTGTTTTACCCGCATTTGAAAATTGTTTTTTGAAATCTTCAAAGGAGCTAAATGTTTTAGCATTGGTATTAATCGGACACTAGTGATACATGGTTTTTTTTATGGCACATTTTTCAGTCTGACCAAATCAAATGCATCCAATTTGAAAACAAAACGTATCCTGGCAATGAATGATCTGGTGATTGATACAATATTGTCAGAAACCAGCAAAGATACATATATTTCAAAAAGTTTCCAAATCCCTGCTTTTAAGCCTGCTTCATAGACAAACGGTGAATTATTGCATGAACCCGGCCCCTGACCGTTGTTTATAATCTGCCATCAGTTCATTGGGCACATTTCCAATTGCCCTGCACCTTGTCATAGGTGACATAACAACACGATTTTTCACTTCTACGATTCCAACCTTTTCAGGAGTGAATAATTTGAATTCTTTCATATTTTTATTTATTAATCCTAAATTAGTTGTGTCTTTTAGTTGGAATGATGAAAAGCGGTATAGAAGTGTGACTTAAAACTTTTTCCGTTACACTTCCCATGACTATTTTTTCTAACCATTTCCTGCTGTGAGAGCCCATGACAATAACATCTACATGCAAGTCTTTTGCAGTCTTTAATATGGATTCAGCCAAATCACCTTCTTCTACTAAAGTTTGAATGGATTTATCACCAAGGTGGTGTCTCGATTTGTCAAGAAAATGTAAGGATGCCCTTTTCAAAGCATCAACACTATTCAATTGCAATGGACCTGTTTCCATGAAACCATTAAATCCCATTATCGGAGAATATTCTGCTGAGGAATAATACACCGGATCTGATATTACATGTAGCAATATAACTTCAGCCCCCATAGTTTTAGCTAATGAAAACCCTAGTTCTGCTACTTTTTGTGCGGTTGGATCATAATCCAGCGCAATCAATACTTTTGTCATTTTATTTGTTTTCATGTTCGTTGTATGTTTTATCTGAGAATGAGGTTACTATTTGTATGAGAACAAAGAGTCAAGAACCAAGTCCCAGAAGACTAAATTCAGAGAACTTATTTTGATCCTTAATTCGTATTAGTAATAATTTTTTTAGACAGCCTCTTTTTGTATAACCCTTTAGTGTCATAATATACCAATGGTACTTATGTGCTTTTCATTCTCCTTTACACTCTTCCAGATCGTTATGATCATCTCCCCCTAAACTGTAATAGTTATTCTCTTCATCTTCACTTCCAACAATTTCTTGTTTATCATCTAATTCTGAGCCGGGAATATCTAAGTCGCTGCCCGATACATCGTCATTAAAATCTTTTTCGTTGCATGTTCCAACTTTATTATTTTCATTTGATTCTTTTTTTTTGGATATATCCTCAGGATTTATATTTTGCTCTTTTTGGTATTTATTGTAAATATCTTCACTGGCAGGATATAAAGGGTATCCCTGAAGGTTATTTTCCTCTTCGTCGCCTGCCCGCCGGTTGGGCAGGTAAGTATTGTCGCCCTTTTCTTTCATATGCATTAATAAATTTTGAGAGAACAAAGTTGCGAATCTTTAACCGGATAAGTGTTACACAACTTTTGAAAAGAGTTACATTATTCACACATTTAAAAGGAACGCCGGACGAGCTGGTTCATGCAAATCATGATAAAAACCACTGCATCGTTCAGTGTGTAACGATTTTTAATTTAAAAGATAATTATTGTCTGCTTTATTTTTTAAAAAGGATCCGAGAGATCATTTACATGGAATGCTGTCTGTTTATTTCTTCGATGGTAAGGTCATCGCTGACAGGGTTTTCATTAGAGCCGTTTCCTGCTTTTTGATATATTTCAACCGATAATCCATATATATCTCTAAAATTTTCTTTCAAATCCGATATGGTCATGGATGGTTGAATTTCAATTGTCCCTTCCTTGTGGATGGCTCTGCATTCCTGCAATGTTTTACTGCTATGCCTGACCAGTTTTGTTGATGGAGCAGCTCAGGGTTTACTGGGTTTAGCAAAGAAGACAATTTTCAGACCAGGAAACATGTTGCTAAATTCTTCCTGAATTGCGAAAATTTTCCTGTTGTTATTAATGACAATTTTCATTTAAAGACAATTACCACCAATTTCGGCGACTGTTAAGAAGATCGAGGATGATCAGAATAATACCAATAACAATTAGCGCATGAAGAACTGGTGTGGATATATGAAACGCTAAAAATCCAAGCAACCAAAGGACAATAAGTATTAGCCCAATGATCAATAACAATCTTGCCATGGCTTTAAATTTACAATGTGAATACTCTTTTTATTTACTACTAATGAAATATTAAGGATCAAAGGTATGATCAACCTCAAAAAAAAATGTTACACAACTTTAGAAATAAGTTACATCATTCACACATTTTCGAATGGTTTGTGCCTCTTATGCATAATTTGCCGGATAGGGAAGATGTTAGTATTTAAGACTTTTTAAATTAATTGTGTTTTCTAGTTGGAATGATAAAAAGCGGTATAGAAGTGTGACCTAAAACTTTTTCCGTAACACTTCCCATGACTATTTTTTCCGAACATTTACTTCTATGCTTCTATTTTAATCCCTTACATGTAGCTTTATTTTTAAACCGTCTCAGGCGGATCGGTTTAATTTTTAATAAATGGGGCATGGTGTCGCCTAATAAAAATCCCCAGGGTTTTAAGGGTTCGATATGGTCGAAAATGAGTTTTATAATGGCAAGGAGCGGCAAGGAAAGAAACATACCGGGTATGCCCCATAACGCATTCCCGGCAAGTACCACTATTATAGAGAAAAGCGCATTGATTTTTACTTTTGAGGCAACTATTTTGGGAACGATGTAGTTATTGTCTATTAGTTGGATGAAATAATAGCTTATCAGAACGTAAAGGGCGTACCAGGCTGTCGATTTGGTGGCCAAGGCAATCATCATGGGCAATGCTACTGCCACCAGTCCTCCGATGTATGGAATGACGTTGAGCATTGCACCAATAATCCCGAGCAGGATAGCGTAATCGATTCCAAGTATCAAAAGAGCAACGGAATTGAGTGTTCCCACCATGACAGCTTCGATAACCAGTCCTACCAGATAGCGTTGAATAACCGTTTTGGTCTGGGTAACTATTTCGCTCACATGACTTTGATTACTTTTGCCAAAAACCCTGCGAATAAACTCAAGTAAGAGGGGTTGGTAAAACAATATCATAAAGACGTAAACGGGAACTAAAAACAATATCACTAACCCATTACCGACATTGATGAGTGTTTTCCCGATTGCAGCGCTGCTGGTATTGATGATTTCACCTTTGGTTTTTGTAATCCATTCATTGATTTCTTGTGGGTCAATATCGAAATAACCGGAAGCCCAGGCGATGGCTTGGTTGAGCATCCCGGTAAATTTATCGACCAGCATTGGCCATGATTCGCTAAACCGGCGTGCCTGCGCAAATAAAAAACCACCAAACGCGGCAATGACTAAAAAGGTAAGGATTAAAGTAATCACAATAGCTACTACCCTGTTTATTCTTAGCCGTACAAAAAAATTTACGACCGGATGGAGTAGGATGGCAATAATGAGTGCGAAAATGAGAGGAACAATAATGCCCCGGGCGATATACAACACCGTTAACAAGGCAAATAAGCCGATGAAAAGAAAAATTGCCTTTGCGTAAAATGGTAATTTTATTTCTTTAATTATCACGGCTTTTTAGAATTCATTTCTTTTTTGTGGTGAATATTTTGAATGATAAACGTACCGAATGATTTAATAGCATCAGGGTGTTTAGCAACAACCTTTGTAACACCAAACTGTAGAAGAAAGCCGATAAGCTTTCTAAACATGTTGTCTGATGCACCTATAAATATTTTTTTTGAGAGATACCCGGCAGCTAAACCCGTGGCAGCGCCTAAAATGTTATCGATCAAATATGGCGATGAAGCTATATCTTTCAAAGTGCCCTTGAGTAGGTTAATAGGCTTAAAACGCTCGTAAGTAAGGTAGAATTGTTCTTTCAATAGCTGCCCTTTAATAGCTTGATCAACTTCTAATAATTGAATTGCATTTTTAAGCCCGGCAGTGGTAGATATGTTTTGCATGTGATTTTATTTAAGCACCTGTTTAATGATATAATTGCAGAGAAGCTTTTTAAGCCATTTATGCATAAAAAAATGTAAAACAATCGCTATAATACCATAAAAAGCACCTACCACAAAGAATCCGAAACAGGTTTTGCCAAGGATTTCGCCAAGCCAAAAAGCTAATCCCAAATTGAGGAAAAGAATGAATGACGCAATTAAGACAAGGACAACAGTATGAGGTATGAATGAAGAAACAACATCCGATGTTTTGTCCAGGGCTTTAAGTTTTACTAACTCATAGCTTGCTTTGCCGTAGTCGGCAGCTTTTTCCAGCAATGATTCAATCAATTTCGAATTATCTTCCATGGGTTCGGTTTTGATAACAGTTCAACCCTTGGCAGTTTTCACGTCCTTTTTTACTTCATCTGATTTGGCCTGTTCTTGTTCAGCGAAATCGTAAACTTCTTCTTTTACCTGTTCAAATTTTTCGGAGATACTGTCAAGAAATTCATTGAATTTTTCTTTTAATGCCTCCGCATAGTCCTCTCCCTTTTTTGATATTTTTTTTCGGGTTTCCGAACCTTTATCTGGGGCAAATAATATCCCTAACAATGCACCGACAGCAACGCCAGCCAAGACGCCTAATAATACTTTTCCTGAGCTCATGATTTTTGTTTTAAATTGTTTACAGCAAAATAATCAGCAGCAATATGATAATAATTATTGCACCCGCTGAAAGATACACGCCACCACCTATTCTTTTAAGCTGGTGTTTGATTGAACGTACTTCTTTTCGTAAATTTTTCTTCTCTGACGGCTTTAAGTTTGACTTATCCATCGCCTTAATTTCGTCTAACCTTAGCAGTAAGGTTTTAGCTTCTGCTGATTCTGCTGGTTTTGAAGTAACTGGAGAAGAAGATGCAGCAGTAGTTGCAGCAATTGATAAAATCGGGCAAAATGTTAATGACAAAAATGTTACCATTAAACAAAGAGCAATCTTTTTCATGTTGTTTGATTTTTAAAATTATTTGATTTAATTTGATCTCCTACCTTGAATAATCCTAAGTATTACTGCAATAATTGCAATAACAAGAAGAATGTGTATGATGCCGCCGGCATCGTACCTAATATAACCAATTGCCCATGCGACAACCAAGATTACGGCTATGACATAAAGTAAATTTCGCATGACTGTAAGTTTATTTAAGTTTGTGAGTAAATTATTACATTAACAAAGGTATCTCCCTCTATTCCGGGAACCGTTACATAATTTCGGAAATAAATTATATCATTCACACATTTGCCTATCGGCAGACAGGTTATTCGTAACCGCTTTTGATTACGGTCTGAATCATTTTAAAGCGTCCGTTTGCTTTTATGAGATTGGATTTATGAGCAGGTATAATAATGGACTGACCTGTTTCAAGTAACATGGAAGTTCCGTCAATTACGAGCTCAGCTTTACCTTCAATGATTTGGGCGAAGGTGTCAAAGGGAGTGGTTTTTTCTGTTAACCCTTCGCCACTGTCAAATGACATTACGCTGATATTTCCTGTTGATTTTTTTAGAATCGTTTTGCAGACGACCGAATTAGGAACATACTCAATTATTTCTACTATGATGTGCGCTTTTGATTTTTCAAGTTCTGTCTTATCCATTTTGCTTGATTATTGATTCTCATTTTATTGAAATTAATGAATTGCTAGACCAATAGTTGAAACACCGCTTGAGAGGTCAAGGAATACTCCAAACCGCTTATTTATGTGGTATTCTGTTCCTATATGTATATCGAGAAATAATGGATTTGCTTTATGGTAGTAATTTTTATTACCATTATAGTCATTATCCCAATTTGAATTTACTATTGCAAATCCTAATGAACCTGCCAGATAAAAATCCCAATTGGAATTAGCTCTGAGTAATTGATCAAAATAGTAAGTGCCTTTAACACCTATCGGAATAACTGTTTCACGATAGTGGTCGTTTCTGTATGTATAAAACGTGACAAAAGGAGCTAATGTAAAATTCCTTGCCACATCAAATTCATAGTTTATATGAAAAACAGGCAATGAATGCCCTGTATATCCGTAATATCCTGAATACCCCCCAATGCCCAAACCTAAGTTAAAGGTCTTTCCATATTTTTCAGTAGAAGTTGCATTTTGAGCAGAGATATTTAAACTTAGTATCGATAGGAAGAACAGCAAAGCAATGATTGCTTTTTTCATGATTTTTAGTTTTAAGTTGTGAATAAATTTTCACAGAACAAAGGTGGGTCATTTAATTCCGGAAAGCGTTACACAATTCCAGAAAAGAATTACATCATTCACACATTCGGGCTATCTGGTAAACAGGAGCGGGGATTGAATCGACCAGGAAATATCTTTTCCTTCATTGGGTTGATCTACCAAGGTTTGATTCAGCTGTTCAATAATTGGGGGCTGCAAGCCAACAGTACGACAAATACCCTATACTCATTATTTTTTGTAACCCAAACTAATGGTTTTGCCGTTGATACCGATGAAACTGTCGTTAAAACAACCAACGGAGTGAAAAATTGGATTTCTAAAACTTCCGGCTCATTTGAATTGTAATCCTCATCGGATATATTCGGAATATCATGATGAGACTCCAGATAGATGACAAGCTAAAAAGGGATTCCATCCAAAGTATGGATGGAGTCCCTGATTTCTCAGAAACTAACTCTTACTGTAACGAACAGATTTCTTCCAGGCGCATTTATGCCTGAAGCGAATGTCCGGTATTGTATATCAAAAATATTGTCGACACCAGCCTGCAGCAAAATGTATTTGCTGGCCTGGTACGATACTCTTGCATTGAGGGTATACCATGCGGGCATTCCATCCGGCGTGGCATATGCCTCATTGTCCTCACCATTCAGATAATAATCTTTCAGACGTTTCCAACCATTGAAGTTGGTAAACAACTCCGATGTGAATCCACAACATTTATATGTCATCCCGATTCTTCCGAAAATAGGCGGTATGTGGTCGAGTGGGGTGTTAGTGCTGTCACCGATTATGCGGCCGTAAGTATAATTTAAGGATGCTGTCAGACCGAAATTATCAGTCAGATCAGCTTTTAGTGTCGTAGAATAGCCTAAGATAAATGCATTTTCTTTATTTTGGTTGGCCATCACACGGCTCATGGTGCCATCGTACATGATGGAATCCTGGCCATCGAAAAGGAATGTATCCTTTACAATAACATCAAAAAAGTACGTGCCATAGAAAACATTTTCCCAGCTGAACATTTCGTCGCACCATCTGGTAATATTCAGGTCCCCGTTGACGGTTTTCTCAGGTTTAAGATCAGGATTGGGAACAGTGACGTTACCAGGGGTTGATTCAAAGACCTTGCTCAGGTCATCCACATTAGGTACTCTGAAACCTGTACTGCCATTGACAGAAAACTTCCAGGACTGGGTAGGTAGAAAGATGAGCCCCAGACTGCCGCTATAGGTCAGATTATTTTGATTTACTTCATTGAATGGAAAGGTGAAGAATGTTTTATCGACAAATGTTGAAAATAGTGTTGCATAACCCACACGTATGCCATCATTCAGGACAAATTTATCGTTGATCTGCCAGGTATGGGTGCCATAGGCCCCGACCAGCGTCATCCGGTTGTCGCCATCGGGGTAACGTGTATCAAGAGGTGAGGTCTCTCCACTGACAATG
Source organism: Bacteroidota bacterium (assembly GCA_026391695.1). Classification (NCBI taxonomy): domain Bacteria; kingdom Pseudomonadati; phylum Bacteroidota; species Bacteroidota bacterium. Next base: position 55,762 of record JAPLDP010000036.1, on the reverse strand, counting down.
TCTTCCTCAAATGCCGTCGACTTTAGGGTGTTGTACTGACCGTCAATCCCGAAACGGATACTGTTTGTCCGGATATTTTTAGTTAAATCAAGATTAAACCCTGCCACCTGCACTTTTTCATGACGGTGGGTCAGGTTGTCTTTTCCGAAATTACGTGTGTGCCGGCTTTCTTCAATATTCTGGTAGCTTATATTGAGATGGATGTTGTTGAATTCAAGCCGGTTACTAACATTCATATCGTACGCTGTCAGCAATCTGAATTGCGGTCCGTAAAACCATTCAGCATATTTTAATCCTTCTCCTTTCGGATCGGTCAGACGGTCATACCGGGGAATATCCGACGAGTTTGACAATTGAATATTGATAAGGTGCGAAATATCCTGATTTGGCTGATAGAGGAATTTTTGCAGCAGATCATACTGGGAATATGCACTCTGCCTCTGCAGCAGAATATTATTATTGGCTACAAGCGAATCCTTTCCATCGATACGTTCAGCATAGTGGATACGTTGTCCAAAAGTGTTATAAAATGGATTAGGATTTCCACCCATTAGCAAATCTCCAAAATCGCTATATGTAAATGATGTTAATGATCCGAATTTCCTGGTGCCGAAATTCAGGTCAAGATGGCCGGTCATTTCATTATTGGCTGTGCCATACCGGGCAAAAGCATTGCCAGTGAAATTGAGTTTTTGTGACTCACCGGCCAGCAATGGATCTTTTGTAAAGAAATGGATAACTCCGCCCAGTGCATCGCTTCCATAAACTGTTGACGAAGGCCCAAATAATATTTCGACTCTCTCAAATGTGTTCTGGTCGGCGGTTATGACATTTTGCAGATGTCCGATACGGTATATGAGGTTGTTCATTCTGACTCCATCGATCATGAGTAAAACCCGGCTGGCCTCAAAGCCACGGATAACAGGACTTCCGCCACCCTGCTGGCTTTTCTGCATAGTTACTGTACCACTGTTCTGGATGAGCTCTGCAGTACTTTGCAGATTGAGGTATTTGATCTGACGTATTGGGATAGTTTGAACCTGCTGTGCAACATATCGTTTATTCTCTTCCACTTTGTTTGCGGAAATAACCACTTCATCCAGCTGAACAGTCTTGCTTATAGTGTCCTGCTTAAGGACCTGGGCTTTTAATGGCATAAAAGCTATCGATAGAATAATGGTAATAAAGATGATTTTTTTCATTTTTTGCGATTTAATAAAATAAAAATTAGCAATACCGGACAATCCGGTAAGAATTATTGTTTTACACGTTTAGCGTGTCTGTATGGGAAAGTAAGGTAATAAAAGGCAATCAGCATTTTGGCGGAGGAGAGTCAATCGGCAAAAAAACCGATTGGTAGAAATGCCTCCATTCTCGAAAAGGATTATCTAAAACTGAAGTTATATTATTAGGGAAATTATCAGGCACCACAAATACTATATGAAGAAGCTGAATAAAGTGTGAAAGAAGTTTATCATTTTCCTTTGAATGATGATTTTTCAGGTATTTGTAAAATGCAGAGATCAGATTTTCTTCCCTCGTGTCTCTGATACAATATATAATAACCGTATCGCCCTGAATGACCTTCTTGTTAAAATCATACATTTGATCACCAAGTTTGATCTCTTTTGCCTTGGTTGTGCAGCGGTTAAATTCCCCCCTGGAAAGTTTGATTATTTCGTACTCATCTGATGATTTAAGTTCCTTTTGCACAAGGATATAATTTGATAATTTCTGCAATTCAAACAGAAGCCAGAAACCACCTGTATTAAAGGCAAGAACAATTATTACAGCAAGTGCAAAAAGTCTCTTCAAGTTTTTTTGGCAAATATATAAGTTTTGAATCATTTAATGTTTTTGTCACTCTCATAATTCAGTGCTTGAAAAATAAAATGATAAAATGTGTTACATGTGATATATTATACACTATCTTTGCCGGTCAAGTTGAGAAGTGGTTGGATTATACCAATTGCGCTCAAGAGTTTTATAATTTTTTTTATTAATTTTTAATTTTTAATTTTCATGAACATTTTTGTTTCAAATTTAAGTTTCAGAGTTAGCAGTGAAGACTTAAAGCAGTTATTTGACGAGTATGGCGAAGTAACATCAGCCAAAGTGATTACCGATAAATTTTCGGGCAGATCAAGAGGTTTCGGATTCGTTGAGATGAAAAACGATGAAGAAGGTAAGAAAGCCATTGAAGAATTGAACCAAGCAGAATTTGATGGCAAAGTCATTTCCGTATCGATAGCTAAACCTAGAACAGAACGGAGAGATAGTCCAGGCGGCGAAAGACGTAATTTCAGCCGATATTGATCAGTCATCAGTGGGCAATCGACAATAGGTATTATATGCCTGCTGCCTGCTGAATACTAATTTCCTCCTGTCATTAATATCAGCCCACTTCCCCGGTTAAGATTCTAATACCAGGCATCTGACAAAACTTACGGGCCATTAATCTGTATGTTTGGGGGATTCCAGATACATCGCATTCAGGCTATGATTTCTGTTGTGTATTACTATGCCCATTGTAATCCACATTCAAATGCTTTCCCTATCCCGAAAGCAGCATAAAGATTTAAAGATAAATCCACCCTGCACATGTGCACGCTTTATAGAGTTTTTAAACAGATTTCGCTCAGCTGCGCTTCACTCAACTTGTATCTTGTAGCTTGAAGCTTGTAGCTATTAAATGTTGAGTGGGGTATTTCCTGGACAGGTTTCCATGTGACAAGAAGCGGAGATATCGTTTTACAGCGTAAACAGCATGCTGCGGCTTAACCGGATTTTTATTTCCCTTAAGGGTTTCAAGCCAGCCTTTTCAGCCATGGCGATCATCTTTTGATAACTTTCACCATTAACATGTATTTTGGGTTCACATAACAGGTACAGTGAGCCTGGTTTCATTATTTTAGATATCTGGTCAAATAGATGGGGAATATCCTGCACTTCATGAACCATCCAGAATGTCAGCAAGAAATCTGTTTTTTCGCCGACCTGTAAATTATCGGGTTGGCATTTAACCAGTTTAATTATATGATCTACATGATTTTTTTCAGCGTTTTTCTTGGTTTTCAGGAGCATTTTCTCCTGTATATCGACAGCCAGGACTACTCCCTTTTCGCTGACCATCTGTGCCAGAGGTATGGAAAAATAGCCTGGTCCACAGCCGATATCGGCTACTATGAATCCGGGCCTGATATATTCTTTTAAGATATTCTTCGGATTATGGAAACACCTTCTGATAAAGTTATCCAATGAGAAGGACAACCATATCGGGCATACATGAATGCTCATAGGATTATTTTCTATCGTAAACTTACGGTTTTATCATTATTGTGACTTCAGGTTGACATGCTTAATCCCTGACTGCCTGAACCATTTTGGCAAAGCATCGATAAATATAATCAAAACGCATGACATAATCAGCACAGTGAGCGAAAAATTTATGATTCCCTGCACTCTTGATTGTATGTCAGCAATTTGCGGTAAGTAAATACCTGTAATGTTTTTCCATCCGGCCGTAAGTGTAGTAACACCAACAAAGCACATGGGTATGATAGTAACCCAGGCATATTTGGCCTTGCCCCTGTTGATGATGAAAGAAGTGCCAACTGCAAGAGCTGCTGTGGCAAGTAACTGGTTCGCAGTGCCAAACATCGGCCATATAGTAGTCACACTGCCTGTATATATGAAATAGCCCCATGAAAAAACAATGACTGCGCTGGTGATCAGGTTCCCGGGTATCCATTTTGCATTGCCGAAGGGCTTATAAAACCGGCCTGTAAACTCCTGTAAAAGAAAACGTGCTATACGCGTGCCTGCATCTATCGTAGTGAGAATAAAAAGTGCCTCGAACATGATAGCAAAATGGTACCAATACGACATCAGGCCTTTCAGCCCCGGGATAGACGAAAATATTTGTGCCATGCCTACAGCAAGGGAAACAGCCCCACCAGTACGGCCTGCTATTTGTTCCCCTACCTCAGCCGATAATTCAGGAAGAGCTGATGTATTAAATCCCATTGCCTTTAATGCCGGAAGTATCTGTTCGAATTTTTCCGGCGATACATTGATTTGGAAATAATCCAGCGGAAAAAGGCTTGAGGCTGCAATAAGAGCCAGTATGCTGACAATCCCTTCGGATAGCATGGCACCAACAGCTATTGGCTTAATGTGTGATTCACTTGAAATCATTTTGGGAGTGGTTCCTGAGCTGACCAGGGAGTGGAAGCCGGATACAGCCCCGCAGGCAATGGTTATAAACAGATAAGGAAATAACGTGCCGGGTATGATCGGCCCACCGCCGTGAGTGAATGAAGTAAAAGCAGGCATTTTAAGATCAGGTGCCACGATGATGATACCGACAGCCAGCATAAACACAACTGACAATTTCATGATTGAACTCAGATAATCCCGTGGAGCAAGCAGAAGCCAGACAGGTAAGACAGATGCCAGGAATCCATATCCCGCAAGGAGGAGAGTGAGCGTTTTTCTATCAAAAGTGAACCAGTGGGCAAATGATGATCCTGGAATATACTTGCCCAATATGACAGCCAGTGTCAGGAAAATGACGCCAATGATAGTGGCCTCCGTTATGCGCCCCTTACGAAAAACAAACATCCACACTCCCATGAACAGAGCTATTGGTATTGTAACAGCAATTGTAAATGTTCCCCATGAGCTCTCTGCCAAAGCATTGACAACAACGAGACCAAGGCCGGCCAGAGCGACGATAATGATAAGAATGACAGCCACGGAGGAGGTAAAACCACTTATCTTACTGATCTCTGTTCTGGCGATCTCAGCAAGGGATTTACCATCGTGGCGCACGGATGCCAGCAAGATGATATAATCATGAACAGCCCCTGCCATTACAGCGCCTATCAGCATCCAGAGAAATCCCGGAAAGAAACCGAATTGCACTGCCAGTACCGGCCCCACCAGCGGACCTGCACCTGCTATGGCAGCAAAATGATGCCCGAACAGAACCCATTTGCTCATGGGATGATAATTTTGCCTGTCATAAAGTCGCACTGCAGGTGTAAGCCTTGTTTCATCCGCCACTGCTACCTTAGCGGCGATGAAACTGAAGTAAAAACGATAGGCAAGCACAAATACAGCAATCGCACCTATCAGCAAGGGCATCGCATTCATAGGGAAAACCTTGATCCAATATCAGGTCACAAAGAAAATAAAAAAGACTTTCACAGTCTTTATATCCCGGCGGGTTTTATTAACTTGAATCGAACAAACAGACGAATTCTATTTCATCTCCCATTAATAATTCTCTTCAGCTAATTCAAAGTAGGCCTTTGGATGCAGGCATGCCGAGCATTTCTCCAGGGCTTTTTCTCCTTCATGAATATAGCCGCAATTCCTGCAAACCCAACGTACTTTTTCCTTCTTTTGGAAAACGGTTCCATCATCCAAGTTTTTCAGTAATTTCAGGTATCTTTTTTCATGCTCGGCCTCAACTTTAGCAATCATTTTAAAGGCTACCGAAACCTCAGAGAATCCTTCTTCCATGGCTATTTCTGCAAATCCGGGGTAAAGCATTGTCCATTCTTCGTTTTCTCCCATGGCTGCAGCTTTCAGGTTTTCGGCTGTCAATCCTAATTTTCCGGCAGGGTAGGAGGCTGTAATTTCGGCTTCACCACCCATAAGAAATTTAAAAAACCGTTTTGCATGCTCTTTCTCCTGGTCGGCTGTTTTCTGAAAGATGGCGCTGATTTGCTCATAGCCTTCGTTTTTGGCAATCTTGGCAAAAAATTCATACCTGTTTCGTGCCTGTGACTCACCTGCAAATGCTTTCAGCAGGTTCTGCTCTGTGCGGGTTCCTTTGATATTCTTTTCCATAAAACTGATGTATTATTATTTAAGTTTTTTGTAAAATTCTGCTTTTTCAGTTCCGCAGATTGGGCATACCCAGTCATCCGGTAAATCTTCAAAACGGGTGCCTGGCGGGATATCGTTCAGAATATCACCTTTTTCGGGATCATAAACATAACTGCATACAGGACATTGAAACAGGCCCTCATCCATCTTTGCGAGTGAAGCCTTCAGCTTCTCCTCACTGATATAGGTCGGAGCATTTTTCGGTGCCATACCTTTCCTGACTTCACGATAGTGAGCATAGGTGAGGGGTTCTTTATCAGCATCGAGCAAATCACCATCATCCACCTTTCCAATGAATAATATATGTGAGCCGACATCCAGTTCCTGGACGACTTCACATTCAAACCAGGCGATCGAATCTTCAATCAGTATTGGTGCACCGGTTTTGTCGGTTTTAAACTTCAAATTGCCGAATTTGTTACTCTCCTTGCCAGATGTATACCCGAATGCTTTGGTTATTTCGGCTTTTGCGTCTCTCTGAAGAACAGAAATGGCAAAGACCCTGCTTTGTTTTATCAGGCCTGCAGTGAAATTGTCCTTGTTACAGGCGATGGCAAACTGGGCTGGTTCGGCAGTCACCTGAAAGACAGCGTTGGCTATATAACCATTTGTTTTATTATCGCTTACAGAGCTTACAACATAAAGCCCATATGTAATCTTAAAGTAAGCTTCTATATTCATAAGCAACTTTGAATAATGTTTCCGGAATTCCGGATATTGCAAAGTACAAAATTTTTATTCGGGTGGATTAATACCCCAATTTTTATTCGGACTATTCCCCATGATATAGACGATCTTACCGCCATTCATCAGTTCAGAATGCAGAATATAATTGCGGTCAACAGGTTTATCATTGATCAAAAGTTTTTGGACATAAATGTTCTCATGACCCTGATTTTGAGCTTCAATGGTCAGCTTTTTCCCGTTTTCCAGATAAATGATAGCGTTTTTCACAACAGGGCTGCCAATTGCATATTGACCGGAACCTGGGCAGACAGGATAAAATCCGAGTGCATTAAAAACATACCATGCCGACATCTGGCCGGCATCATCATTTCCACACAGCCCATCCGGTGTGTTGGAATACATGGTATCCATGATCATTCTGACACGTTCCTGTGTCTTCCAGGATTCTCCGGCCCAGTTATACATAAATGCAATATGATGTCCGGGTTCATTGCCATGAACATAATTCCCAATGATGCCATCACGCGTGATGTCTTCTGTTTCTGCAAAATATTTATCTTCGATCTGCATGGAAAACAGGGAATCAAGATGCGATATAAATTTTTTTCCGCCGCCCATCATTTCAATTAGCCTGGTGACCTCATGAGGTACGTACAGACTATAATTCCAGGCATTTCCTTCAATAAAGCCCTGCCCTTGAGTACTTAAGGTATTAAAATCAGGCCTCCAGCTTCCATCAGCCAGCTTGGGCCGCATGAAACCTATTGACGAATCATATACATTGATGAAATTCTGTGACCGTTTTATAAAATCATCATAAATATCATAATGACCAGCTTTCCTGGCAAGCTGGGCGATACACCAGTCATCATAGGCATACTCCAGCGTTTTTGAAACAGATGAGGTGTTTTTGTCATCCGGCACATATCCAAGATTCATGTAATATTCCAATCCATCATAATAGCTGGTTTTGGCAGTTTGTATGCAGGCTTCGAGGGCTTTATCCTGAGGCTCATTTAATGTCCCATTAATAAAGGCATCTGCTATCACCGACACACTATGATAACCAATCATGCACCAGTTTTCATTGGCATAGTGTGACCAAACTGGCAGCATATGATGAACGCTTTGATCATAATGTGCGAGCATTGACCTGATCATGTCAGCATTGCGTTTGGGTTGAATGATATTAAAAAGAGGATGCAATGCCCGGTAAGTATCCCATAATGAAAAGATCGTATAGTTCGTGAAATTGTCAGCATGGTGAACATTCATATCCAGTCCGCGGTAGGTGCTGTCAACATCCATGTAAATGATCGGACTGAGAAAAATATGATACAGTGCGGTATAAAAGGTCTCTTTTTCCCTCTCCGTATTCGATTCGACGACGATCTTACCCAGCACCTTGTTCCATAAATCCTGGCTTTCACGTTTTATCCTGTTAAAATCCCAATGGGGGATTTCGGCCTGCAGATTTTTCACTGCTCCGGCCGTGCTGACGGGGGATAGGGCGAATTTGATCAAAATTTTTTCGCCTTCACTTGTTTTGAAATCAAAATAGGCTTTGATTTTTCTGCCTGCCATCTCCGGGAAGTTTTTTGTTTCATCAAATTTTCGCCAGAAACCTTTATACACGGTGTTATCCAGTTTCTGCCAGCCATACTGGTAAAAGGCTTTGGAAAAAACCATCGCAAAATAAACCGTCCGTGTACGCGCCCACCCACTGGTTTGCCTGTAGCCCGTCACAAGGGTATCATTTTCCACCCTGACAAAAGTCCATACATCCTTATCTTCATAATTGTAAATTCCTGATATCAGATCAAGGATGATGTGGGCTTCATCAGACTCAGGAAATGTATACTGATGAAACCCTACCCGTGCAGTTGCTGTCAGTTCGGCTGTGATGTGGTGATCTTCAAGAAATACCTTATAATAGGCCGGTTCAGCAATTTCATTTTCGTGCGTGAACGCTGAACGGTATCCACTTTCTGGTTTGTCTGATGTTCCTGGATTTAATTGTAACGGTCCCACTGTTGGCATGATCATGAAATCTCCCAGGTCAGAATGGCCGGTACCACTAAAGTGGGTATGGCTGAAGCCGACAATTGTCAGATCATCATACTGGTAGCCGGAACAATATTCATACACTTCAGGATTATATTTGCCATTTAATTCATAGGGTATGGTATCTGTTTCAGGACTTAACTGTACCATCCCAAAAGGCACCGTCGCGCCAGGATATGTGTGTCCCATCTTCTTGGTCCCTACAAGCGGTTTTACATACTGGACGAAATTGTCCTCAGTGGAGAACTGGGCAAAAAGAAATCCCGGCAAGGAAAAAAGTATCATGAATAGCTTCCTGGTCATATCCTTTCGATATTAGACAGCCTCGATGGTTGAAGGAGGTTTGGTTGTGATATTATATGTGATGCTTACTACACCTGGCACCTGCCGGATAACTTCGTTCGCAAGTTTTTCAAGCAATTCGAAGGGAAGCTTTGTTGGTGTAGCTGTCCGTGCATCGATGCTGTCCCAGCAGCGTACTTCAATTTGTTGCCCGAAATCGCGCTTGCCGTCACGCATACCGGTCACGCGGTCTTCATGCAGGATGGCCATATATTGAAATGCGCCGGTGCTTTTCAGCAATCGTTCGACTATGACGGTAGCTTTGCGGACTGTTGCTATGCGATCGGGTGTCACTTCGCCTATAACGCGCGCTGACAGGGCCGGTCCGGGGAATGGTATGCGGTCAAACAGTCCTTCAGGCAATCCGAGTGCTTTGCCGACTTTTCTGACCCCATCCTTCCGTAACTGAATGAGCGGTTCTATAATATGGTAACCGAAAGCTTCCTGCGGATTTATGCCAAGCTGCTCGAAGACATTGTGCTGCCGTTTGATGCCCGCCACAGTCTCATCAACATCAGTAAGTATAGTTCCCTGGAGCAGATGTTTTGCCCCGCTTTCCTTCACAAGTCGGCCGAAGACGTACCGGTAAAAGGTTTGCGTGATTGCCTCACGTTTTGCTTCCGGGTCGGTGAGTCCTTTTAGTGCTGCGAAAAACTCCTGACTGGCATCGATGACTTCCACCCTGACACCAAGTTTTTCGAAGAAATGCACCACCTGTTCAGGCTCGCCTTCACGCATCAACCCGTTTTCGATGAAGACAGTCCTGAGACGTTTGCCCAGGGCTCGATGCCCAAGCATGGTCACAGTGGATGAATCAACGCCTCCTGAGAGCGCGTTAATAGCCAGTCCAGTACTGACTGTCTGTTTAATCTCACTGACCTTCTCATCAATGAAGGTCCTTGTGTCAAGATTTTCAACTGTGATCTCTTTAATCATAAGTTTATCCTCCAGTTTGATTGTAAAATTGTATCTTACTATCAATAAATTACTCTTTGCTTCCAAACAGAATATCGAGTGCAGGCCATAGCTGCCAGTGATTGCCAAACGGGTAGTTTCCATTTCTGCCTCGCAGCTGGATTAAGCATGAGGCATCAGATTCGCCGTAATGGCATGGCTAATTTACGAAGAAAACAAATGAAGAATGTCATTCACACATTTTGGCCAGCAGTTCTTTGAGTAATTTATAACAACCCATGCCGCTTTCAGAAAAAGCGTTTGAAGCTTAGTCCTGCTTAATCAGTCTGAATGTAAGGGAAATTGCTTACTCACTCAAGCGAAGTAAGGTTTATGCTCTTTCATGTCTTCAATCACTGCCGTCAATCCTTCCTTATATGATGGATACTCAGGCTTCCAGTCCAGCATCCTCTTTGCCTTTTCATTTGATACTTTACAATTCATCCGGATAATTTCATAAAAATCGCTTCCTAGAACCAATTTAATAATAAATGTCGGAATATGACCAGGTCGTTTCCTGTTCATCAATTCAGCCATATAAATAGTAAAATCCTTTTGAGTGACAGGCATGTCGTCGGCGATAATAAATTTTTCTCCAACAGGCTTTTTCTCAATAGCTTTAATTATTGCATTGGCGACATCGCCTGCATGAATGTTGGGAATATAATTATCTCCTTTCCCGATAATTTTACTTCGCCCTTTTTCCATCATTTCATACATGAAACGGAACAATCCACCATTGCCATATATTTTTCCATATATCAGCTGAATGACTTCAGGATGGCCAGTATTGATGGCAATATTCACCATTTCGTCAGTATCCTTGCCTATTTCTGTAAGACCAACTCTGAGTATGGGCCAGGTCTCATCTGCTATTTCTTCATTTTTAGTCTTAAAACTTGTGCCGGAAGGCAATATTATAGGTATATGGTATTGAATAGCCAGCTCCATAGAATTGCGAAAGAAATCATTAGTTTCAATTCTTAATTCTTCCTTTCTCTTCCTGGTCATTCTATGTCCTGGTACCACGCCTGGCATGGCAAGAAGAACAATGAAATCAAGTTGCTCCGGTAAATTATTTTTGAACTCCTGTGGTTTTCTTATATCACCTGAAATACTGACTGCACCTATTTCTTTAATTTTTTCAATTTTATTATCAGAACGGGTAAGAGCAAATACTTCATGGCCCTTTTTGACCAATCGCGGTAATAAATAACTTCCCACTAATCCTGTTCCTCCAATTACAAATATTTTCATAGCCTTTATGTTAGCCTGTTTTTTATTATTGCTTGTTCTTCTGTTTCATGATCATTCATCTGCCAGAAGCCGGTTCATACCTATGCGGAATATTCTTGATCATATTTAAAAGGCACTACTACAAATGTAATGGAAATCATCAGGAAGTCCGAATCATTAACATAAGTTCTTTCCTTACTTTTTAACCGGAATTATCTCACAGAACAGGCTCGACTCATCCACTTCGACGATATTCACCTTGATATTTTTAATTGGCTTTGTCAGAGTTTTGAATTGTTCCGGTCCGACAGTGGTGGCAGTAAATCCGTCATGACATACGATTGTACCTTCCCTTGTTTTATTCGTATCTATTTCACCGAGGAGGCCGGCAGCCGACTGCCTGTGAAACCATTCCAAACGTTGTTGCCAGATCTTTTCGGAATAACTTGAAAAGAGTACCTTTCCCCCGTTTTTGGTCACACGAATGCTCTCCCTAATGAGTAATTCCTGGTCCACATGGAATGCCGATATCCCGTTCTGAATGCAAACAACCACATCGAACATATTATCGGGGAAGGCGAGGTGTATGGCATTCATTTGCAGCAGCATACAATTCGATAAATCTGAGAGCAGCTTACGACCCAGTAAAATACTTGAACGGGAGGTATCGATGCCAATCACCATCCTTGCTTTCGCGGCAAAAAATGGCAATAACCGGCCATAACCGCATCCCAGTTCCAGCACCAGATCATTGTTGTGTATGTTGTTTACCACATGGTCGGCTTCCGCTTTCATATATTGCTGAATGCGCGGTGGCGCCAGCTCATAACATTGCCACAGACTCATGGCTGAAAGCTTCGCACTGTAATAATCTTTCATATATAGTCTTGATTTGGATTGTCAGATTGTGAGCAGTATTGCAAATCAACTCGAAAAAGTCAATCACTGATTACATAGCTTCGATATAATTAACCCGTCAAGGATCCGGCTGATTTTTTCTGCTCCGGAAATACTCAAATGGTCATTATCGCTGAAATCTTCTTTTGTGAAACTTGCGTCCGTAGAAAAATCATAGTATTCAGTGCTATATTTTTGGCATAACTCTGCAATGTACTGGTGGTTTTGCCGTTCAATATCCGGATCCATAAATTTCGAATAGGTTTTATAAACAGGAAGACTGACCAGACAGACGGCAATCTTTCTCTTCTGCAGGAGACGGATCATATCCTCCAGGTAACCGCAATTTAAAATAAAATTCTGTTTGATGATCAATGAGTTATGAAATGTCGCCCGCTGAAATCCTGCAGAATCTGAAATGACACTGCTGTCAGCAGGGTGCGGTACTCTTTCCCAACCTGTCGGCTGTATATCACCAAATTCCTTTTTGGGATCGATCCTGCACAATACAAGGTCAGTGATAAATCCCCTGGTATAAAGAGCAGTATATGTCACCCCTTTTGGATCGCACAGATCCAGTGAAGGCCGCTTAATGCCGAAATAATGATAGTAAAAATAATCTCTCCATTTCTCCGGTGTATCCTTCAGATCATAATAGAGTGAAATGTACGAGATATCAATAATAACTCCTTTAAGCTGAGGGAGTTCATCGATATATTTTAAACAGAGTTGTGTGTCATGATACAACGATTGTGAGCTGTTGCTGAAATTGAAGCCGGTACAGGAGAAAAATGCGGGATTTATTCCCTTGGAGGCATGTGACGATCCAAGAACCAGTATTTTTATTGATTGACGCTGGCTCTCAAAACTTCTTTTTTTCTGCTCATAGCTATTTGGAAGCCTTCTTGCCTGATATTCAATCCAGGAGAATAGCATCATAAAAGGAAGCAGAAATAGAAAAAGTTTAATACATAATTCTTTAAACCGTGTTTGCATTAGAACTGCATATATATAAACTGTTTACTTTCAGTCGTGCTGAAAGCAATTATTGCTATGATGAGCAGGTAATAGATGGCCCACCGGATAAATAACGGCTTCTCAGCAATCCTCAGTAAAATGTCTCTTTTCTCTGATAAAATGTCTGTTATAATCAGCAACAGGGTTGACAAAAACATGATAATAATCAACCGCTCATTTATCCCGTTATGATATAATAAAACAAAGGATTTTTTTATTTCCTGTAATGACCATCCCTGAAACAGGTTTTGGATCATGATAACCGCATCATTCATCGTATTTGCCCTGAAGAAAATCCATGGGAGACAGAGCATAAAGAAAGTCGTTACGATCTGGATATTTTGAAAAAGAAGAGGACGTTTTGTAATACCAGTTTTAATGTTTACCTTCCTGCTGAGGTTTTTCGTAAGCATGTCAAAGCTGACATAAAAGCCGAATAATAGACCTACTATAAGGTAATTCCATCCTACTCCATGCCAAATGCCAATTATGATGAAAGTTGTAAGAGTTGCTGCTACATACATTATCTTTTCTGCACTGAGTCTGTGAAGAAATTTGACTTTTTTTAGCTTTCTTTTAAGATCATAGGTATGCTCAACGATAGGCAGAAAAACATAATCGCTGCACCATGATGAGAGGCTAATATGCCAGCGGGTCCAGAAGTCCCTGACCGATCGGGCAAGATATGGTCTGCGAAAGTTCTGCATGAGGTCAAATCCTAATACCTGTGCCGCTCCGAGAGCTATGTCGGTATAACCTGAAAAGTCGGCATAGAGTTGAAAAGCAAAACATACGGTGCCGATTATTAAAACCAGCCCATGGCTGTTTTGAGGGTTGGAATACACGGCATTCACAAATACTGCAAGACTGTCGGCCATGACCAGTTTCTTAAAAAATCCCCATGCCATCAGTTTCAGTCCTGCAGTAAACCCATCATAATCAAAATGATGCTTCTTGTGAAACTGAGGCAATACGTGTCCTGCTCTTTCAATAGGACCCTGTGCCACTTTCGGGAAAAACAGAAAATACGAAGCCAGAATACCTATGTGTCTTTCAGAATGTATCTCCTGTCGCTTAATATCGATCAAATATGAAATGGCCGTAAAAATTAAATAGGATAATCCAAGAGGCAGGATGATGTTCACGAATTGATCGGGATAATGAAGATGAAGGAACTCTGCAATTTTGGTAAAATCAATAGCTAAATAATTGAAGTACTTAAAGAAGCAAAGGATAAGGATATTGACGATGATTCCGGTGATATAGAGCTTTTTTCTGAAATGCCCGTCAGAAGTATATATTTTGATTCCGATGAAATAATTGACAAGTATAACACCAAAGAACAGAAGCAGGTATTTCCAGCTGAAGGCCAGATAAAAGACAGAACTGGTGAGTAAAAGCCAAATCCAGCGGAATCGGTGCGGGATAAAATAATAAATAAGAACAACTACCGGAAAGAAGATGAAGAAATGAAATGAAGTGAAAAACATAAGCTGATTATTCAGGAGCTTAACCGGTTCAATAATTTATTTGGCTGAATAGCCTCCATTCAGTAAAGAAGTTCCTTTCCTTAACCACTCAATAGCCACCCACCTTCCAATCCCGGATGATGCGCCGGTGATGACTATTCTTTTTCTTTCCAGTGAGAAAGGATCATTCATAGGTATTCAGTCCTTAATCAGTAAAATGTTCCAATCCAATGAGTTCTTTCAGGCTTCTGACAGTTGTGATTGCTGCCAGCTGGCGGGCCGTCAGCTTCTTTGAGAAATGTTCATCCACAAAGGCAATGATTGTCATTACCGACATTGAATCATATCCTTTAATGGAACGTAAATTTGTATTCTCAATGATAGTCTCACCGGAAAACTCCAGCGCTTCTGTCAATTTTTTAATAAACTCCTTTGTGGTCATCATGTAAAGCTAATGTTAAAAAATAATGTCCTTTATAACTCGATGACAGTAGCTCCCCAGGAATATCCGACACCAAACCCGGCTAAAAGGATTTTATTCCCGGGATGGACAATTCCCCTGTCGATTGATTCCTTTAAAGCAATAGGAATGGTAGCCACAGTGTTACCAGTCATGAGAATATCGTTGTAGTATTTTTCCTGTGGTATTTTAATCTTTTTCCTTAGGTACTCAAGCATATATTTATTGGCCTGATGAAAAATAAAATAATCGATCTGATCTAAAGTCAGGTCATTTTTTTTCAGAACATTCTCCACCAGCAATGGTATATTTTCAATGGTGAAATTAAAAATTTCCGGGCCATTCATGTAAAGATGATCCGGTGAAAAAAAGTTGCCATTTTCATCGATGGTTCCATTGGTCGATTCGCCAAAGGGGTGACGCATTGCGCCATTTGTGACAATCAGGTTGCTGAATCCTTTACCATCTGTTCCCAAAACAAATTCTTTTATGATATCCTTGTCAGAATTCCCGATGATTGTGGCTGCCGCTCCATCTCCAAAAATGCTCCGGTTAGCCCGGTCATCCGGATGTATATGTTTAGTATATGTTTCAGCATTAACGAGAAGTACATTTGAAGCAACCTGACTTTGCAGAAGGCCTTTTGCCAAAGCCAGCCCATAAATGAATCCGGAACTACCCAGATTGAAATCAAGAGCTCCTGCGCTTTTCTTTATACCAAGTTTACTTTGTAACAGGCAGGCACTGGTGGGAAGAAAATAATCAGGGCTTTGGGTACAAAGGAGAATAAAATCAATTTTTTCTTTGTCAAAATCATTCAGCACCTTTTTAGCTGCCTCAAAGGCAAGATCCAGGGCCGTTTCATCCGCTGAAGCGATATGCCTCTGCCTGATGCCCAATTTTTCTTCCACTCTTGAGGCTTCCAGATTCGGAAAGATGGTGACAAGTTCATCATTGGTGAAAACCTTCTCAGGCAGGTAATACTCGATTTTCATTCAGGTATATGATTTCGTGCAAACTTACATAAATAATCAGATTCCTGTACACAGCTCATAAAAATCGATATCCGCATAATGGACCGGTATTTTTTTTGACTCTGTTAGTTTTTCCGGATTTCCCTCCCTAAATTTACGGCTGAATTGGTTCGGCAATAAATGGATATTAATTGATGAGATATACGGTAACAGTCATTATGCCTGTTTATAACGAGGAAAAGTACATCGAACAGGTAATAACCGATATAATTAATCAGGACTATCCCAGTGATTTACTTGAGGTTTTATTTGTTGATGGAGGAAGTATAGATAATACCAAATGGATTATAAAAGAAAAATGTAAAGATCTATCCAATTTTAAACTGATACATAATCCTTATAGGCACGTTTCCTATGCAGTGAATATAGGAACAAAAGAAGCCAAAGGAGAAATAATCATCCTTATAGGGTCGCATGCATCCTACCCGTCAAATTACATCTCGGTTCTCGTGAGTAACCTGATCAGCCTTCAAGCTGATAATGTCGGTGTTAGTTGTATAACAGATACAATAAATAAAACTCCCAAAGCGAATGCAATAAAAAAATTATTATCCGCACCCTTAGGGGTTGGTGACAGTTTTTTCCGCATTGGGACTAAAGAACCTATGGAAGTTGACACAGTGGCATTTGGCTGTTATAAAAAAGAAACCCTGATAAAAATGGGTGGATTTAATGACCATCTGATAAGAAATCAGGACATTGAATTTAATAAAAGATTAAAAAGATCAGGAGGGAAAATATATTTGATACCTGAGATAAGCTTTACTTATTATGCAAGAGAAGACTTCAAAGGGCTTGCGATAAATAATTTTAATAATGGTCGCTGGAATATTGTGACCGTATATATAACAAAGCATGTGAGTTCATTAAGTTTACGGCATTTTGTACCCTTGCTGTTTATCCTTTCACTGGTCATCCCTGTTATTTTGGGTTTTCTGTTAAATACGTGGTTCCTGCTGTTTTCGGCCGTGTTTTTCTTACTCTACAACATTGTGGTAATTTCTGCTTGTTTAAAGATGCATGATAAGAGTACAAGATTCATTTATCTTTACTGGGGTTTTTACATCCTGCATTTTTCTTACGGCATAGGTTCATTTTGCGGTTTGTTCAGCGTGCATAGAACTTTACATCATTCATGAATGGCGATGCATAAAGAGGCATTATATAAACAGTCCATCGCGGAGGTGTTACAGTCAAGTTCTGATAATATCTTTCTTTACTGGAAAGGAAGGGTGGCACTCTATGCAATTCTGAAAGCAATGGAAGTTGCCGGAGAGGATGAAATAATTTTACCCGGCTTTACCTGTGTGGTGGTGGCCAATGCAATAAAATATCTGGGTGCAAAGCCTGTTTATGTTGACATTGACAGGAAGACTTTAAATCCCGGATTGGCACAGTATAAAAATGCTGTTACACCGAAAACAAAGGTCATCATCGTACAAAATACTTTTGGTCTGTCGTCGCAGGTTGATGAGATCGCAAAATGGGCCAAAGAGAATAGCATTTACGCTATTGAGGATTGTGCACATGGATTTGGTGGAACATATAACGATAAGCCTAATGGCATATATTGCGATGCAGCTTTTTACTCCACACAATGGAACAAGCCGTTTTCAACCGGAATCGGTGGCTTTACTGTAATTAATAATCCGGAGCTCCTGTCAAAAATGGTTTGCATCAATAATACATTAGTCGCACCGGGTTTTGTTGAAAAGTGTATTCTTCGTTCCCTGCTGTTCTTTAAAGATACACTGATAAATCCTTACACATACTGGCAGTTGTTGAAACTATACCGGTGGCTGAGTAGGAACAATTTGATAATAGGCTCATCGTCAGGAGGGGAGATTACCGGCATCGACATGCCGGTAAACTATTTCAAATCCATCAGTTCGATTCAGATTAAAAGAGGTATAAAAAACATTTCCCGGAATAAGGAAATGATTAGCCTTCGGAAATCCAATGCTTTGATTTATACTGACTTTCTAAGAAAGAATGGGAAATATTATGTCGATGAGAGCCTGCATCCGGATCATTGCTTTCTCAGGTATCCGTTCCTGGTCAAGGACAAGGATTTATTTTTATCGAAATCGGCAGAGGCCAACATCGAAATCGGCGACTGGTTTTGTTCGCCGCTTCATCCGGTTGAATCAGGCCTCGAAAAGTGGGAGGTAGATGAGGCACAAATTCCTGTTGCCTGCGATATATCGAAACACATCCTGAATTTACCTACATCAACGAAAAAACCTGATAAGATCATCGCATTTTTACAAGCCAACAGTGAGCTGATCGTGTAAACTTTCCTTGTGCAAAAGGTAAAACTTTCTGCAATCATCATATTTAGTAAAAATATTTTCTTTGGCGTTGTTTATATTCGTACCTTTCGGATATGAAAGTGAAAAGTCACTTATAGCATTCATTTAATATTTTTTTATAGACTGCTATCAGGGGATTTATTAAGCAAGTCATCCAGCCATGAAAAGATCATCTCTTGTATTTATTATTTTGATATTCATTCAGATAACGGCGTCACCGCAATCCTGCCTGCCGGAAGGCATCACATTTACAACCCAATCCGAAATTGATAATTTCCAGACCAATTATCCCGGCTGTACGGAAATTGAGGGGGATGTGAGTATATCGGGAGACGATATTACCAATTTAAGCGGATTAAGTGTTTTGACTTCTATTGGGGGAATTCTTTATATTGATTACAATAACATCCTGATAAATCTGACAGGACTGGATAATGTAACTTCCATCGGGGGAGACCTTTATATTGAATTTAATAACGGCCTGATTAGTCTGACGGGACTGGACAATGTGACTTCCATCGGGGGAAGTATTTTTATTTCTCAAAACTATAGTCTGACCAGTATGATTGGATTAGAAGGTTTGACGTCTATCGGAGGAGTTTTTTATATTGAAGGAAACAATAACCTGACCAGCCTGACGGGACTGAAGGGATTGACAACTATTGGGGGAGGCCTCTCTGTTTTATTCAATGACGCTCTCACCAGCCTGACAGGACTGGAGAATTTAACTTCTATGGGTGGCTGGCTTTCTATAGAACGCAACAACGCCCTGACAAGTCTGTCAGGACTTGACGGGTTGACTTCCATCACGGATGATTTTGAAATCGTTTGCAACGACGCACTTACTAACCTGACAGGACTGGAGAATTTGACTTCCGTCGGGGGATACCTCCATATTGACGGGAACAATATACTAACCAGCCTGACTGGACTGGAGGGTTTAATTTTCATCGGAGGATATCTTTATATTGTTTATAACGATGACCTGACCAGCCTGACCGGACTGGAGAGTTTGACTTCCCTTGGAGGAGACCTTTATATTGAATACAATGAATCCCTGAGATACTTGTCAGGACTTGGAGGGTTGACTTCCATCATGGGAGGTTTTGATATCATCGGCAACGATGCCCTTATCAGCCTGACTGGTTTAGAAGGTTTACATTCCATAGGGGGATACCTTCGTATTAAAGAGAACAATACACTGACCAGCCTGACAGGACTGGAGGTTTTGACTTCCATCGGAGGAAACCTTTATATCGGATACAACGATGTTCTGACTTGTCTTACGGGACTGGAAGCCTTGACTTCCCTCGGGGGAAACCTTTCTATTGAATATAACAAGGCACTGACCAGCTTGACGAATATAGAGCATTTGACTTCCATAAAAGGACACCTTTATATTAGAAGCAATGAAGCCCTGACAAGCCTGTCAGGACTTGGAGGGTTGACTTCCGTCATGGAAGATTTTGAAATCAACGACAACGACGCACTGTCTGACCTGTCAGGTATAGAAGGATTAAATTCCATCGGGGGATACCTTAATATTGAAGGGAACTATACATTGACCAACCTGATGGGGCTGGAAAATCTGAGTTCCATTGGGGGGCATCTTACTATTCGATACAACACTGCCCTTAATAGCCTGATGGGGATGGAAGGTTTGACCACCATCGGTGGAGATCTGAATATTCGCTTAAATATGGTTCTTACGAGCCTGGGGGGGCTGGACAACATTTTTGCCGGATCGATAGACAATCTATGTATCTGTTTTGACAGTTCTTTATCTACCTGTGAAGTTCAAAGTATATGTGATTACCTGGCTAATCCCAATGGAACCATTGCTATCACTGGTAATGCAACCGGTTGCAACAGCCGGGAGGAGGTTGAAGAAGCATGTGGCGTCGGATTAACAGATAATATGGACATAAGCTACTGTTCTGTTTATCCCAATCCCTTTACAGGACACACCACATTCAGTATCCAGTTACAAGAGCCTTTAAAAGTAAATCTCCAAGTAATAAATAACTTGGGACAAGTTATAGCAACCATTCTGGATGAATTGCTGTCTGTAGGCGACCATCAGGTCACCTGGAATGCAAAAGACCTTCCATCCGGCATCTATTTCTATCGCATATCGGCCATCGGCCATCAGCCATCGGCCATCGGTAAGATTGTGGTAATGTGATCAAATCATCCGTAAGTACAAACCAACACTTATTGTAATTTCAATCTCAGTGTTTATGCCTTTTCAGGATTTTTCGCGCAAGGGCAAAAATCCGGTTGGCTGCTGACACGTCATCTTGGAATACATTCCTTTCAACTGCCACGGCTTGTTGAATATCTGCCTGCGACAGGTTCATCCTTTGCATGATGACATCCAGAAACGGCGGATCAGGATTTTTTTGATCAGTGCTTAATATCTCCGCGGCTTTTTCGCGTGTCAGTTCGCCGAGGCGGATCATGTTGCTGAGCTGGCATATTCGACGTGAATAGCCGAATCGCTTTTCACGGATATGATTTGTAAAAGGCTCAGCAATGCAGTCAAAGTGCCGTGTATATTCCGAGGCACTGCTATCGTTCCATCCCATTTCCCTGACCAGGATCTCCGAAATCTCCCTGTCGCTGGGAATGTCAATGAAATAGAGTGGATTGATCTTCTTACCAAAGCGTCCCAGCTTTGTCAGGATAAAAGTTGAAATGAAGTTGAGGTTTGGATAGATCAGAAAACGATGCATATCTGATGCCGATATGCCGGGATTTTGTTTCATAATGGCCTTAATTCTGGTCTGATCATACAGGTCTTCTGTGGTGAAAGAATTATCCTCCACAGGTGAATGCCCGAGAAGGATAAGAGGTGTATGAAAGGCTTCCGATACTTTCAGCATGGTGCGTTCAATGGCTGTCCCGCAAATTCCGCATATTTCACCCGAATGAAGCAGCGCTGTGCGATAGAGTTTATAAATCAGGTTATTATCATATCTGAACCAGATATGATCGACACCGCAGGATTTTAAGGCACTTTCAATATTCCTCAGGGCGAGTTCACTCATGAATCCATTGTCAAGGGTATAGGCCAGCACCCTGAGTTTGTATTTTTTCACCGCCAGGTAAAGAACATAGGTGCTGTCCTTTCCGCCGCTGAGCGGCACCAGCGCATCGTACGGACGGCGTTTCCTGCCGGCTTTTTTAAATATCTTCAGTAGTTGTTCCTCCCCATACGGCTTGTAGAGACTATATCCCGAACAGTAATTGCAAATGCCGTCAGCATTAATGATCACTCCATCGATGTTTTCGTTCAGCAGGCAGAGTTTACAGGTGTTCATTGAATGGTTTTTTAGTTACCTCATCCCCCGTCCCCCTCTTCTCCAGGAGAGGGGGTGAAGGAGGTGAGGTGGTATAGTATTAAAGGGATAAAATTACGCAGTTTTCATGAACGACCAACTTATGTCCGTGCATTCAGTTTCAGATTCATTCATATACCTGTTCCGGCAAATGACAACTTTCTTTAAATTTGCCAAATATTTATTATTTCATTTTCAAATTCTCAAATTGACTAATTGATCATGGTGACCCCGCAATCTCCGCACCACATCCTCTTTCTTCCCCGCTGGTACCCTCATAGGTATGATCCTTTATGGGGATTATTTGTGCGGAATCATGCTTTGGTAGCGGCGCAGTTTAGCAAGGTTTCGGTGTTATATGTTCAGGCTTCAGAGAGCATGGATAAAAAATTTGAGATTGAAGAGATTGAGGATCAGGGTATTTTTACAGTGAGGGTGTATTATTTAGTCGGCAGTCGGCAGTTGGCAGTCGACGATTGGCAGTCGGCAGTCAACGGTCGGCAGTCGGCAGCGGAACGAAGTGACGTCCCGACGCATGTCGGGATCGGCAGTCGGCTAACGGTCAATGGCAATGTCAACTGCCAACTGTCAACTGCCAACTGTAATACCTATAGCAAGTTCATTAATACATGCCGGTTCATAAAGGCAAATCTGATCGGCTACCGGCATATCCTGAAACAGCGCGGGAAACCGGATGTCATTCATGTTCATGTGCTCACCCGGTTAGGTATATTTGCCCTGTATCTCAAAATTTGTAAATCAACACCTTACATCATTACCGAGCACTGGTCGCGATACTTGCCATCAGTCAATACATACAAGGGATGTTTCAGAAAACTGATGACGAAAATTGTGGTCAGGTACGCTTCCGCTGTGACCACACCCACTGTGGACCTTGAAAATGCTATGCTCCGATACCATTTGTACAATAAAAATTTCAGGATATTGCCCAATGTGGTGGATACGGATAAGTTCCTGCCTTTTAAGGTGAATAGCGGAATGCAACCTGGGGCCTTGCATAAAAAGAGAATGGTTCATGTGTCTTGTTTTGAGGATAGGTCGAAGAATATTTCCGGCATTTTAAATGTATTAAAACGGTTGTCAGTGCTACGGGATGACTGGGAATGCTACCTGGTCGGGGAAGGGATAGATCGGGAATGGATGATCAAAAGATCAGAGGATTTGGGATTGACCGAGTGGGTGCATTTTACGGGACTACTGGAAGGGAAGGATCTCGTAGAAGCTATCAGCACATCGGATTTTATGGTTCTGTTCAGTAACTATGAGAACCTGCCAGTCGTGATCAACGAGGCATTTGCCTGTGGCGTACCGGTTGTAGCCACTGCAGTGGGAGGGATTCCCGAGGTTGTTAATACTACCAGAGGTTTGCTGGTCAGGGCCGGTGATGAGGATGACCTCCTCAGAAAAATAGAATGGATGCTTGTGCATCATAACGAATTTGACAAGGAAAAGATCAGGGAATACACAGTACTTAATTATGGTACAAAAGCAGTAAGCAAGCTACTCAATGAGCTCTATGATGCTGCGATATATAGCAGGTGATTTTTTTAACCGCCAGTGGTGTTAAAATGAATAATATTTCATCTTCAGGCAAAAAATATTTGAAGTTTGGCATCATGTGCCGGGATTATACATTCCAGGCCTGGCAAGCACAGGCTATCAGGGATCTGATATCTGGAGGGCATCAGCCAATGTTGCTTATCATGGATGATCATAGCCCTGATAAATCCGCTCTTTTCGATAGGCTACAAACTTACCCCTATTCTCATTTGTTATACCGCCAATATATGCATCATTGCTTCCGGCCTGAAGCAAAAAAAATGGTGTCCTTGGCTGACGAATTACGCAACATTCCCGTCATTCGCTGCCAAACCATTAATGAAAATTTTTCGCAGTATTTCTTTCCATCCGATATTAGTGTCATACGTGAATATGAACTGGATTTCATCCTGAGATTTGGTTTTAATATCATACGGGGAGATATACTTGATGCGGCCGAATATGGTGTTTGGTCTTTTCATCATGACGATGAGCAGAAATATCGTGGCGGTCCTCCGGGATTCTGGGAAATCTGTTTCGACGACCCTGTTAATGGAGCTGTTCTTCAGCGTCTTACCAACAGGCTGGATGCCGGGATCATCTTGAAGAAAGGTTTTTTTAAGACCCTTTTTCATTCCTATGCTGCTCATATAGACCGTCTGTTTTTCGAAACAGCACCATGGCCATTGCAGGTTGCCAATGACATCATTTACTGCGGCTATGACAGCCTGTTCCGTGAAGAGAGCTCTTCTGCAGCCAGAATATATCGCACTCCCCATAACTGGACGATGCTTAAATTCTTTTATAAACGATTCCGCAACAAGATAACATTTTATTGTGATGATCTTTTTAAAGCGGAGGAATGGAATATCAGCATCGTTAGAATGGATCGGCAGCAGCTTTTTGAGCAGGACGGTCTGGTGAATGGCGGCTTTCTTCCGATTCCTGTGCGACATACGTACCTTGCGGATCCTTTTGTTTTTGAAAGAAATGGTCAGTTGGAAATCATGTGCGAAGAGTATGACTATAAGTTGTCCAAAGGAATCATTACACGTTTCAGCTTTGATCCTGTCACCCGGGTTGTTTCATCCAGGAGACCGGCGATAAAAGAGCCATGGCACCTGTCTTACCCATATATTCTGGAAAGCGGAGGCCAAGTCTATTGCATACCCGAGTCGGCCGGCAGCAGGCAGGTTAATGTTTACAGGTTAGACTCTGAAACTGATCTTTTCGTGCATTTCAAGACAATCCTTGAAGGCATAGATGCTGTGGATCCGACACTATTTCAATACCAGGAATTATGGTGGCTCTTTTTTACAAGAAAACACCTGTCGGATACGCATTTATTTGCTTATTATGCAAATGATCTCTTCGGAGAATACAAGCCACATAACAATAATCCGCTGAAAACCGACGTTTGTTCAGCGCGTCCGGCCGGCGCACCATTTATCATAGCCGGCGAATTGCACAGGCCTGCTCAGGATTGTTCTGTGACATACGGCGAACGCGTGGCCGTCAATAAAATCATTAAACTTGATCCCTGGCACTTTGAAGAGGAAACTGTGAAATACATTGAATTTGTAAAGGATAAGGAAAAAAGAATGAAATATCATAAAGGATTACACACCATTTCTCTTTCAGGAGAATATATCATTTTTGACGGCAAAAGATTTATATTTGATAGGTATCACTTATGGAATAAAATCACATTGAAACTAAGAAGAATCTTTAACCTGTAGTTTGAAGCTTGAAGCTTTAACTTGTAACCTGCAACCTGTAACCTGATTATATGTTCCGCAATATTTTAGGCACCGCTGCATCGCGTATGTTCAACGCGGTCCTATCGCTGGTCATCTTGGTGATTAACACGAATAATCTTGGCCAGGTCGGACTCGGAACTATCACATTGGTGGTTCTGGGGATTACCGTGCTGCTCATGATCAGCAATTTCATAGGTGGTGGCGCCCTCGTTTATCTCGTTCCCAGACATGACCTCTACAAGCTCTTTGTCCCCTCTTATATCTGGGCTCTTATCACCTCGGTGTTCGGCGCCATCATCCTGCAAATCTTTAACCTTATCCCTGCAGAATACACATGGTACATTTTGGTCATGTCATTGTTTCAGTCATTCGCAATGATTAACCTGACTATCCTTATCGGAAAGGAGAAGATAAGCTTATATAATACCCTTACAGTGATCCAGCAGGTGGTGACAACTCTGGTTTTAATATTGCTCATCTATGTCTGGCATCGTGTTGAGGTGATAGCTTATGTTTATGCCCTATTTTCAGGATATGTCCTTGTCTTTCTGCTGAGTCTTGCAGCAATCAGGAAGTATGTCACAGTTACAAGCCTTTCGGGAGTGAGGTACGTTATCGGTGAGCTTTTTAAATATGGGAAGTTCCTTCAGATTGCCAATATCATTCAATTTTTTAATTACAGGTTAAGTTACTATATCATTGAGGCGTTCAGCGGGCGGGCAGCATTGGGACTATACGGTGCAGGTGTGCAGATTTCCGAAGGCGTATGGCTTATCGGCAAAAGTGTGGCCACAGTGCAATATGCCCGCATATCAAATGTGAATGATATGATCTATGCCAGGAATGTCACCCTACGGTTACTCAAGTTCACATTCCTGCTTACAGCAATTGTGCTGGCCGGTTTGCTGGCCTTACCCGAAAGACTGTATGGAGCCATTTTCGGACAGGATTTTGAGAATATTAGGTTGATTATGCTAACCCTCGCATTGGGAATATTGGCTACGGCAGTGTCAATGCTGGTGAGCCATTTTTTTTCCGGCACGGGAAAACCACAGCACAATATGATTGGCTCAGCCATAGGGCTTGTATTTACACTGGTACTGGGACTGGTCTTTATCCCAAGGTATGGATTGATAGCAGCCGGCCTTACAGCTTCCGTATCTTACATTATGAACATGGCCTATCTTCTGATTGTTTTTATCAGGAGGAGTGGTGCAGAAATAAAAGATTTTTTGATCAGCCGGGAAGACTATCTTTTCGTGAGATCGGAAGTGAAAAAAATTATGGAAAGAAATTCGTAGAAATATACATGTCATGGATGTAGAGGAAGTAGAAAAAAAATATCAGCTTATTATCAGCCTCATCAATCAGCAGAAAGTCAAGGATGCCCTCGGCAACCTTTTGCAGCTGATTGTTATGTCACAAAGTGGAGATCTCAGGATGCGCTATGATGAGATCGATGTCACATACAGGAATATCCTTAAATATACTATTGAAGGGACACCTGATCCTGAGCGCCCAAAGATTTATGACCACATGCTGATATCCATCCTTGAGCTGACCGATGTCGTGAAGCATACGATCTTTACCCAGAGATCGGGTAAAGAGATTTACCGCATGAAACATGAATTTGAGAAACGTCTCGAATCGGTCAAGGAGCAGGCGGCTGAATCACTCTCCGGTCTTTCTTTCGAACGTGAGCTTGCAGATGTCCTTCGCAGCACCTATGTCGCAAAGGAAGAAAATATTTCTGACTGGTCACAGCGCGATAAAGTCCTTTCTAATATTTTTAATCTGATCTGGCTAACGGATAAGTTTCTGGAGTCGGATATTAATCTTTTGCAAACTATTCGTAAATCGGAGAATATTCCCTGGTATGAAAAATGCATCATTGTCAGTGCATTGACAATGAGTCTTATAAGGTGTTTTGATAAGCATAAAATCATCATTTTAATTGACTATTATGCAGACCATGAGGAGCAGGTGTGGCAACGTGCGCTGGTTGGATTAGTCTTATCCCTGTACCTGTATGATTCACGAATACATCTTTATAGTGATCTGAGGTCAAGGATAGATGAACTGCAATATAAAGAGAGAGTCCGAAAGGATGTAGAGATGGTCGCTATACAACTGTTGCGGTCGAAGGAGACAGAAAAAATTACAAAAAAACTGCAGGAGGAGATCATTCCTGAGGTAATGAAAATGGCTCCAAAGCTGGAGGATAAGCTTGACTTGAATAGCTTGTTGTCAAAAGATTTCCAGGAAGATAAAAATCCTGAATGGGAAGACTTTTTCAAAGACACCCCTGATCTGTACGAAAAAATGGAGGAGTTCACCCATATGCAGATGGAAGGTTCCGATGTGTTCTGGGGCGCTTTCGCCATGCTCAAGCATTTTGACTTCTTTCGCGTCATACATAACTGGTTCCTGCCATTTCATAAAGAAAACCAGGTCATCCTCGATATCTTTAATAGTGAAAAGGAAAATATTGATCCTTTCATGTTTATGGATGGCATATCCAAAATGCCGTACCTGTGCAATTCTGATAAATACTCCTTCTGTCTGAACATGCGTTATCTGCCTCCCAATCAAAAGACTCTGCTAATGGATTTTTTCAATGCCGAGTTAAAGCAAATGACCGATGTAACTGAGGAGGAAACTTTACTGAATCAACTATCTGTTGATAAATTCATTTTCACACAGTATATCCAGGATTTGTACCGGTTTTTTAAACTCCATCCCCTCAGGTCTGAATTTACAGACATCTTTGGGATGCCGCTCGATATCCATTCAACGTGGTTCTTCACCCGGCTTATTGATGATCCTGTCATCCTGCGAAATATCGCTGAATTTTATTTTGAAAAGGATCACTTTGAACATGCTGTCGGGATATATAAATCGTTGAATCTCAAGGGCGATAACAGTTATGAGATCTATGAAAAAATAGGGTATTGTTACCAGCGACTTGAGCAATATGAATTGGCATTGGAATATTTTCACCGGGCTGAGTTATTCGATACGCCCAGGGCATGGTTATTGAAAAAAATCGGTTTGTGTTACAGGCATCTGAAGAAGTATGAAGATGCCATAAAATATTATGAGCAGGTTCTTGAAATGGAACCCGATAATCTGAATGTTCAAACCATCATCGGGCAGTGCCACCTTGATATTAAAAATTACGAGCAAGCGCTGGCCTGCTTTTACAAAGTGGAGTATCTTACATCATCCAGTGTGAAAGCCAGGCGGCCTATAGCCTGGATTAATTTTATCACCGGAAAGCTGGATATGGCCAGAAAATATTATCTCGAGATCATCAGCCAGGAGCCTAACAAATATGATTACATGAACCTGGGGCATGTGGAATGGTCTCTGGGGAATAAAAAAAGTGCAGTCGAGAATTATATCACCAGTATCAGGCAGAAAGGTAATTCATTGGACCTGTTTCTGATGGGCTTTATGGATGACAGGGAATATCTTATCAATCATGGCATTGAACCGAACGAGATTTCTCTTTTACTGGATTATCTTAAATATCTCGTGGAATCTGCAACCTGATCATCTTAAAACAGCATTAGTGTTATTCATCAAAATATTACCTTCATTAGGATTTGCCTTTATCTGATTTCATCCAACCGTTAACTGATTTTTAGGGATCAACGCCCTTAAAACCGCTTAATTTTGTTTGAATTATATTTAAACATATATTTGTTGAAATTTTTTAAAAGCAACTTTTTTGGACGTAAATAAAAAAGCCGTAACTTGTGAGCCTTTTCATGTAAATCTGCCAAATTTCTAAGATGCTTATTTATAAATACAAACATGTATGAAAAGAAAAAAACTACTCTTTAACATTCTGTCTATTGTCGGTGGTGTAGCGTTTGTGATACTTTTAACCTCTGCAGTGGGCAGGCATCACGACGGTATTACCGGTGCAGCTGCCAAAAAGAATGGTAATGACGGAATCAGATCATCGGAGAGCTATTATAGCCTATTGAGGATTAACCAAGTTACGGGACTGGTAAACCCTTCCGATGTACTGAGGGCCAGGCAGGAAGTTGTGAAATCAATAGCCGCTTCAGAAAGAGGACTGGGATTGACATGGGAAGAGGCAGGACCTGACAATTTTGCCGGCAGAACCCGTGCATTGCTTCTCGATCATCGTGATGCTACCAATAAAACACTTTATGCTGCCGGTGTGGCCGGAGGTATATGGAAGTCGACGACAGGTGGATTAACATGGCATCAGTTACAGACTACAGATTTCGATGTAGCCGTATCATGCATGGCACAAGCTCCAAACGGGGATATATATGTTGGTACCGGCGAGATCTTCCTGGCTGGCGGAACCTATAAATTATCACAGTTGCCTGGTTTCATCGGACATGGTATCCTCAAATCTACAGATGGAGTTAGTTTTACCGTTATATCATCTACTATCCCTGATGTTTCCGTGGGAAATACTGCCGATTGGGCTTATGTTAATGAGCTGGCCGTTGATCCAACAAACAGCAGAATATATGCTGCTACCAACACAGGTTTGAAATATTCCAATGATGGCGGGCAGAGCTGGACACTTGCCAAAGCTGCCACAGGTGAAAATCTCGATACCCTTGCTACTGATGTCAGCGTCGCTGCAAATGGCTTGGTCGTTGCGTCTGTGCAGAATTGGTGCTATATTTCTGCCAGTGGCGACCCGAATGGTTTTGTCTCCCACTCTACACGGTATAGCCCTGCGCCCGATACAGTTGTGAATCCTGACAAATTGCCAATGGAAGAAATTTGCCGCGTTGAATTCGCCATCGCCCCTTCCAATAACGATGTCATTTATGCTGTGATTGCCAGGATTGATGTTAGTAGCACAACGAATACGAATGAATTCGGACAGCTTGAGGGTATATATAAATCGGAGGACAAAGGGCTGACATGGGAATTGATCGGCCCCGGCGGAAGCAACCAGTTTAATGTCCTGGGTTCGTTCTTTGTCGCTGATGGTACCAATAATTATTTTTACCTTGGCAATTACAATAATACAATTATTGTCTATCCAACCGATCCTGACAGGATTTTCGTCGGTGGTTATGATATGTGGGAAGGTGTTCAGGTGAATCCAACAGGGTATTACCAATGGAACCAGAAATCAAATAGCGATCTTCAAGGCTGGTATACTTATATTCACAGCAGCCACCACAGATACCTTTTCGATCCTTCCAATCCCAATATTTGTTATGTTGCCTGTGATGGCGGCATCTATGTCACTAACGATGGCTTCGATTCATTTGTGGCATTGAATAGAAACTATAATGTCAACCAGTTCTACTCAGTATCTTTTGATAACGCGGGGCATTGCTTAGGTGGCACCCAGGGTAATGGCATTCTGATGCTGGGATCGGGTAACACACCTAAAAATGCAGAACAGTTACTCACAGGCAATGGGGGTTATAATGAAATATCCATGATTTTCCCCAATTGTTTTATTTTAGGAAGAGAAAAGGTTGACATCAGAAGATCAGATGACAGAGGGTATAATTTCTCACCTGTTTTTTTAATCAATGACATCGCAAATCCAAATGCTTTTATCACTCCTTATATTCTTTGGGAAAGTTTCAATAACGAGAACACACGCGATTCGGTTGATTTCGTTGCTATACGGGATTATTTAGCCGGTGACACACTTATTGCCCGGAGTTATAATGCCCAATACCCATTCATTTATACGACTGATGTGGCAATCTGGAAAAATCAAACCGTTCGCATACCGGACCCTGTTTCTGCCAGGTTATTTATTGCTGTTGAAGATGTGGTGTGGATGACCAAGGAAGTGCTTGATTTTACAAAAGAACCGGAATGGTGGGAGATATCTAATTTTGACGGAATTCCGCAGTGCATTGCTACTTCAGGCGACGTCAATTACGTTTATGTTGGAACGCAGAACGGGAAGCTTTACCGTATTGCCAACGTAGCATTGGCCTATAATTATGATCGTGCGGATGTAAACAGCCCCTCATGCATCGTTTCAACAACCCTTATCAGGGACTTTGGAAACCGTGTGGTTACATCGGTTACTGTTGATCCTAATGATGATAATAATATAGTTGTCACACTCGGGAATTATGGCAATACTGATTATGTTTACATGTCGACCAATGCCCTCGATTCCATTCCCGGTTTTTCCTCCATGCAGGGTAATCTGCCTGAGATGCCCGTTTATACTTCCATCTTTGAGATGAATGGTCCTGACCGTATTATCATTGGCACCGAATATGGAATATGGACATGTACAAATCCAGGCAGTGCACAGTGGACTATCGAAAATGATGGCATGGATGTCGTTCCGGTCTTTATGCTGAAGCAGCAAAGACTAAGCGCATGGCCAATCACTAATTATGGGGCCATTTATGCAGCAACTTTTGGCAGAGGCATATTTACATCCTCTTCTTTTGTCGGAATAGATGATCATTCTGCCGGCAAAGGGGATCCCGTATCTGTGGTTTCTGTCTTTCCCAATCCGGTTTCTTCTTCAGCCTTGGTAAAATTCAACCTTGACCACGCCGGCCCTGTAAAACTTGATATTTATGACCTGAATAGCCGCATAGTTAAATCGTTGGATATGAGGGTGATGAATTCCGGTGTGCAGGAAATTCGGATGTCTTCCGAAGACCTCCAACCGGGAACCTATGTCATCACCATTACATGCCCCAACCAGAAAGCTACGGGTAAGTTTGTAGTGGTGAGATAAACAGGTCGTCAGGATACATTAATGATAAGTAATTAAAATATTTGGTTAAACATTATTTAAATAAACAGGCATGAAAAGGATCTCTACCGTTATTTTATTGCTGGTATCATTCAATCTATTTGCTGGAGTGACCATTTATACTCCGGCGTTGAAAACACCGGCTAATGCTGCCACAAAGCAGGCCCCTGATGTGTTACTCGACTGGGAGGCGGTCACAGGTGCTATAGGTTTGCATTACGAGGTGCAGGTGGCTCTTGACGCATCATTTACAAATCCTGTGAACTATTCTACAGATCTGACCAGCGTCAACACATCCGGATTATTATTTAACACACAGTATTTCTGGAAAGTCAGAGCCATTGACAACACGGGAACATCGGCATGGAGTGAGGTCAGGTCATTCACGGTGCTCGAAACCGTTGACCTTTCTAAACCCTCCAATAATGCTACTAAACAGGATGCGAATGTTCAGTTGATTTGGAAACCAGTTACCGGTCTGACATTCTATAAAATTCAGATGGATATCACTCTTGATTTTAACAGTGCTTCCTTGACCGAGTTTGTTGTGCCATGGGCCAGCGGTGTTGACAGGGTGACCACTAGCGACCTTTCTTTCGGGACAAAATATTACTGGCGGATACAAGCCGGGCATAGCAAAGATACCACCGTATGGTCAGTAGCCTGGAATTTTACTGTCATCTCTGTATTTGCACTGAAAGAACCCGATAACAATGCTGTTGACGTTATGCCGGATGAAAAGATGAGATGGATTGCCGTTGATGGTGCTCTTGGTTATATCTATCAGCTGGCAACAAATTCAAGCTTTTCTGATGCAGTAACATATAATACGACTACGGCAACGAATTATGCCGACACCCTCAATTTTGGCGTTAAATATTATTGGAGGGTTAAGGCCTATCATGCTAAAGACACCACAGAGTGGATGGAGACCTGGAAATTCACCGTCATCAATCAGGTTGTACTGAACTCTCCCGGTGACTCTGCTATAGGCATTCCCATTTATCCTACTTTCATATGGAAGGCAGTGACAGGTATCAAGTCCTATGAAATCATGATCAACCATTCGCCCGATTTTATCGAACCCATTACACATATATTACCCGCAACCAGTACAACGGCCAATCAAACATTCACGCTGCCATCACCTGCACTTGACAGCGCTACAGTTTATTACTGGCGTGTGAGAGCCTGTCACCAGAGAGATACATCGGAATGGAGCGAGGTATGGTCATTTATCGTCATGGGGGTTGGTATTGATCCGCTGGAGCTGAATGATCACCTGGTCAGCATGTATCCAAATCCCTGCTCCGGGCGGGTTTATCTGCGATTGGCTAAGGGAGGATCAGGTAATATTAGAATTGCGGTGATGAATCTTGTAGGACAAAACATGATTGATGAAACCATACAGTACACACAGGGTATGCTGGTTAAAACACTCGACGTCAGTCAACTGCCCGATGGCATTTACATGGTCAGAATGGAAAGTGGAAATGCTGTGATAACCAGGAAGCTGATCGTTCAAAAATAATCGGTTAAAATGTTAATAAATAGGGCTGTCGCAATAATGTGGCAGCCTTTTTTTGTACATTTTACAGGATAATCAATATACAGCATGATGTTGTGAACATAAATTTGTTTAATTTAAAAGAAAGAATGGAGTTGATTTTAATGGAGCATGAACGTAACTTTGTAGGTTAAAGCAGATTTTTATCTCTTTGAATGAAAAAACTTAGCATATTAGTTTTTTTTCTGTACACTTCCCTGATTTCTTTGGCTCAAATACATGTTGGGAACGATACGACTATTTGTTTTGGTGAATCTGTTACATTAACGGCGACTATCGATACTTCTTCAAATTATCAACGAATTTATTTCAATTCTTTTGATACTGTTTATAAAGTTCCTATTTCAATTGGATTTACATTTAAATTCTTTGGTTTCAATTATGACTCGGTCGTGATTGGCGCAAATGGTTGGGTAGGTTTTAATACTGAAGATGCAGATACATTTGATCCCTATTATATTCAACCAATCCCAAGCACTCAGCCGAATGTACCTAAAAACTGTATTATGGGTCCATGGCAGGATTGGATCCCAGCTGCTTCACAGGGCGCGTATGTTGGTTATGAAACTGTTGGAACATCACCAGATAGAAAATTTGTTGTAGATTTTTTTAATGTTCCACTTTCCGGGACATCCTATGATAGTTTAGGTATATTTCAATTTGTATTAAATGAATCGGATTATTCAATTGAAAACCATATAACTTCTAAACCTTATTCGAATATTGGAATTGCTACACAGGGTATTCATAACAAATTTGGCACTATGGCCTATGCAATACCAGGCAGAAATGGAACACAATGGACAGCAATAAGAAACAGTTGGAAGTACACTCCAATTTTTCCAGCCTATACTGATTACAATGTTGAGCAGATCGAATGGGATCCAATTATCATCGGTAAATTAAGTGGGATAAGTTGGTGGTATGCCTATCCAAATTACCATATTGCTGATACTTCTACAATCATCGTCTGGCCAGGATCTACAACCAATTACATCGCAGTTACAATACTAAATGGAACCGTTCCTTTTATGGATACAGTGACAGTAAATGTTCAATTTCTTCCTATTGCAAATGCCGGAAATGATGTCATAATACCTCAAGGCTCTTCAACAACTTTGGATGGAACAGGATCTTCAGGAACAGGAACTTTGTTTTATCATTGGGAACCTTCGGGGATGGTAAATTTTCCTGATCAACCTATAACACCAACTGTTCCTTTAGTAAAAACCCAGCTTTATAAGCTAGCTGTAAGAGATGATTTAGGTTGCCTGAGTGATACTGATGAAGTTGTGGTTGCTGTCCAAAATTCACTTCTCTTTGCAAATCTTACCGTTGATAAACCAACAGTATGCTCCGGAGATAGTGTAAAGCTCCAGGTTGTTGCGTATGGAGGTGATATTACTGTGCCATACACTTATGATTGGTGGTCTGATCCTTTTAGCCCTTTTATATTGCACGATTCTGTTGTCGATGCACATCCTATAGTAACTACAAGATTTTTTGTTAGAGTCACCAATTTAAGTGAAATATTTGTTGATAGTATAACTGTGAATGTTCCTGGTGTTGATCCGCATATTTCGGGTGACTCGCAGGTTTGCCAGTTCCAGACCGGAGAAGTCTATATCGCCGATTCGTCTGGTAATTTCTTTAACTGGTCCATCATAGGTCTTACCCCGCCATCTTTTATACAAAATAATAATGCGATCACAGTGAACTGGGGTGACACCGGAACATATAACATCACGGTCATCGAAACTACCAACGACCAGTATGCCTGCACGGCTGCCGATACCTTCGCTGTCACCGTATTCTCGAATCCACTTCCTGTTATTTCAGGCACTGCTGCAGTGTGTGAGGGCGACTCTGCACTTTATTTTACCACTCCTTACACTCCCGGTAGTACCTACGAATGGAATATACCGAATAATTTTGGAGTCATAACCGATACCAACTCTAACCAGGTCACCGTGCAGTGGATAAAAGACGGGAATGCGCATCTATTTGTCATTGAATCGACACCGATAGGCTGCACGACCATGCAATCGTTCAATGTCCTGATCAATCCGCTGCCTGATCCCTTGATAACAGGGGAGTTGGCTGTCTGTGAAACCGATACAGCAGTATATATTACACCCTATTATCCCGGAAATGTTTATGAATGGCAACTGACGCCTAAGGGTGTTGGTGAAATAATTTCCCAACCCGATTCGAACCGGATAGTTATACACTGGATCAATCCCGGCTCAGCGCAGCTTCTGGTCGATGAAGAAGTGACCACTACAGGTTGTGGCAGTGACGCAAATGTGATGAATATTACGGTTCACCCGAATCCTGATATCCTGGCTCTTTCACCTGTATTGGAAATATGTGATGGTGACTCGGTGATCGTCACCATGAAGGGAGCAGATGAATACTTCTGGCATCCTGAAACCGGATTACAGGAGATCAATGATTCGACATGGATAGTTAAACCAAATGATACCATCAGCTATACAATTACCGGTGTTTACCGTTTAACCGGATGTTACGATTCCATCAAATATACACTCATGGTGAAACCTTACCCTGTTTTTGAACTGGGTGACGACCGTTTTCTGTATCCAGGTACACCGATAGTGCTTCACGCCGGATGGGGATTTGACAGTTACCTGTGGAATACCGGCGATACGGATTCTGTCCTGACAATAACCGAACCTGGCGACTACTGGGTGGATGTGACCATGTATGGCTGCAGCACTTCCGACTCGGTGTTTATTCGCATACCGTTAGCTTTTATTCCTATTCCCAACGCTTTTACTCCGGATGATGATGGCATAAATGACATTTTTAATGTGGTCGGCACCCTTGATGAAGTCGTGAAATTCAACATGCAGGTATTCAGCCGGTGGGGAACACTTATTTTTCAAACAACCGATGTCACCCGTGGTTGGGATGGTATGTTTAACGGGCAGCCTTGCCCTGCCGATGTTTATATATGGGTCATCACCTTTGAGGAAAAGCATAATCCCGACCATATTCCTGTCACCAGAAAGGGAATGGTGACACTTCTCAGATAATTACCAGCAGGTATATTTCTCATATAATTTTTTTTTTAACTTCGTACTCCCTTTGGTATACCCAAATTTCTATTTTTGTAAAAATCCGATCTATGTGGCATATCATTCATAGGATTTTATTGTTAAAAATCATTCTTCTGGCAACTAGTGTGCTGTCATCCTCTTTCACATTTTCACAGATACCCACTGATCAGGACTGTCTTGGAGCAATCGCCGTTTGTCAGGCGACATATTATACTGAAATTTCATATTCAGGTACAGGCAACTATCTGAATGAGATTAATCCGGGTCCTTCATGCATGGATTGGGGCGAACTGAATGATGTATGGTATATCATTACGGTAAAGACTGGCGGCAACCTGGGTTTCCTGATCACTCCCAACCAATTATCCGACGACTATGACTGGACAGTTTTCGAGCTGACCAATGCAGAATGTTCCGACATTTATTATGATCCATCACTTGAGGTAAGTTGTAACTGGTCGGGAACACCAGGTGCAACAGGAGCTAATGGCGGCTCAAATTATACAACCCAGGGTGCCGGTGGTACTCCCTTTAATGCATTGATTCCCGTTTCACCAGGCGAAATCTATGTGCTGAATATCAGCAACTTTTCTCAATCGCAAAGTGGCTATTTCCTTGATTTCGGGCTTTCGACAGCATCTATATATGATGACGTCCATCCTTATATTAATTATGAACAACAGACCATAGGTTGTGCCGGTGATACGGAGTTATATATTGAGTTTTCCGAAAATGTGGTGTGTACCACTGTTCAGCCTGCTGATTTTTCGCTGACAGGACCTTCCGGTGAAGTCTTCACTGTGACCGATGTCACCGGCGAAGGGTGTGAAGTTGGCGGGGAACAGGAAAAAGCCTATACCCTTACAGTCACTCCCCCCATCTTTAACAGCGGTCAGTATATTATTACGGTTATTGGTGTGATTACCGATTTATGCGAGAACAATGCTCTATCCTCCCCTGTGACTTTTGAACTGCAGTCGGGACTTCCTGTTGTTGATTTTGATGGCCTGCATCCATTCTGGTGTGAAAATGAGCAGCCCGATACCATTTATGGCAACCATTATCCTGAAACGGGAAATAGTTCTTTTACTGGTCCCGGGATAACGGACCTTGGCAATAATTCTGCAGTTTTTAATCCGGGTGCTACCGGTCCGGGTGGGCCTTATTCGGTCACATACGAATATACCGATGCCGGCGGTTGCAGTAATTCGATCAGCAGACTTGTCACAGTACAGAGTCTTCCCATTCAATATACTGTCGGAGGGGGCGGATCCTATTGTGAAGGTAGTACCGGTCCTGAAATATACCTTGTTGAAGATCAATCTGAAGCTTTTGTAGGTTATGAATTGTACCACAATGGTTCCTCAACGGGCCAGATTGTTATGGGTACAGGCATCGGAGGAATAAATTTCGGACTACAGACCGAAGCAGGAGTATATACTGTGAAAGCGTCAGGGAATTGCGGAAATAACGACATGCTGGGTTCGGCAGAAATAGACATTGCTATTGTACCACAGGTATTCAATGTAAGCGGCGGAGGTTATTATTGTGAGAATGTTAACGGCACTTCTATCACCCTGAACGATTCAGAAGCAGGTGTGACGTACGAACTGCTGTTGAACTCGTTACCGACAGGTATAGATTTAGAGGGAACAGGTGATCCCGTGAGTTTTAATGGGGTGACTATGCCGGGCTGGTACACCGTTCTTGCTTTTAATACGATATGCTCCGATACCATGGCAGGTGCCGGGGAAATCGGAATTAATCCTGTGCCTGTTGCTAACGCAGGCCCGGATAAATCGATACCCTATGGAACATGGACCACACTTGATGGTTCTGCCACCGGAGGTACCAGTGGTTATACTTGGCACTGGGAGCCTGCCAATTTGCTTGTCAATCCGGATATTGAAGATCCTCAGACTATTAACCTGGATATAACTACCATTTTTACCCTTAAAGTCACAGATATCAATGGTTGTGAAGATACTGATGACATTATCGTCACGGTAGTCGGCGGACCATTGGGAGTAAATGTATCTGCCGATAATGACCAGCTATGTCTTGGGGAGAGCACACAACTCCATGCCCTGGCATCGGGAGGTGCCGGTGTCTATACCTATTCATGGGTATCAAATCCGCCGGGATTCACATCCACCGATGCAAATCCTGTTGTAACACCTGCTATGAACACTCTGTATACTGTTACTGTCAATGATGGATATAATTCGTCACAAGGCAGTACTTCCTTAACTGTCAAGCCTTTACCTGGGGCCCAGGCCAGTGCTGACCTCATAAGCATTCCTTATGGATCATGGACAACACTTCATGCAGTTACCACAGGCGGGATAGGACCATTTTCTTATCAGTGGTCGCCGGCAGATAAGGTTGTAAACTCTTCTTCTGCTGATCCGGAGACTGTGCATCTCGAATATACTGTCGTGTTTACGGTACTTGTTACTGATCAGTCAACCGGCTGCCATGATGAAGCATCTGTGACCGTGGAAGTATATGGCGGCCCTCTTCAGATTGTCAGTGTCACAGCTGATCCTGATGCCATGTGTAATACCGGAGGAGCGGTTCAGTTAAGCGGCGTTGTAGCCGGAGGTACGGAAAACTATACGTATCAGTGGACATCCAATCCGCCAGGATTTAATGCCAGCATCTTGAATACTGTGGCCTACCCCACACAATCCACGACGTATACCCTGGCGGTTAATGATGGTAATGTCACGGTCAATGGCAGCGTCGACGTCACTGTGCATGCTTTGCCTTCTGCCAGTGCCGGTGAGGATAAAACAATTCCTTATGGTACATGGACCGTACTAAGCGGATATGCAACAGGAGGATCGGGATTCTATTTCTGGAATTGGGAACCTGTTGATATGCTTGTTAATTCCTTTATCCAAAATCCCCAGACCATCAATATGACGGAATCAACTATATTTACGCTGAAAGCGACAGATCAATACGGTTGCTGGGATGAGGACCAGATCACTATCAATGTCGTCGGAGGCCCTCTTGGAGTGAATGCCTATGCTGAATCCCCGGAAATATGCCAGGGAGTCGAAACCATGTTACAGGCTCTGGCATTCGGCGGTGCCGAAACTTATCAATATACCTGGAAAGATAATACCGGCTCAGTTATCTCTAATAATGTCAGCATGTATGTCAATCCTGATACAACTACTGTTTACACCATTGAAGTTTCTGACGGCTATAACGAGAGCAGCAATACGGTCACTGTCACTGTAAATCCTTTACCTGCAATAAATCTTATACCGCAAGGTTCAACAATAATTGGCGAAGATACTATTGCCGTATGTGTATATGATACGCTTATTCTGGATGCCGGTAATC
Source organism: Bacteroidota bacterium (assembly GCA_026391695.1). Classification (NCBI taxonomy): domain Bacteria; kingdom Pseudomonadati; phylum Bacteroidota; species Bacteroidota bacterium. The sequence continues at coordinate 15,970 of JAPLDP010000036.1, read as the reverse complement.
CCGGATTCCAGTATGAATGGTCTGATCTGTCATGGGGACAAACATTGCAGGTCAGAACAACCGGTATTGGACTTGTCATTCAGACCTACTGGGTAATAGTGTCAAATCCGGAAACCGGGTGTCATGCTTCCGATTCCCTGACGGTGTTATTTAGTTTCTCCGAATGTACCGGAATTCCGACAACTGATCATAGTATTGATATAAAGATTTTTCCAAATCCAACACATGACCAAATACATGTAATTATAAAGGGACTGACATCCACCGCTGAAATGGAGATATTCGATATGCACGGGCAGATCATCCTGAGGAAAAACATCAGGTCCAATGGTGCTGACGGCTATACTGGGCAACTTGATCTTTCATTTTTCCATAAAGGGATATACATGTTTAAACTTATCAGCGACAATGTCGTATATTTGAAAAAGATAATACTCGAGTAAAATATCATATCTTTAACAAGTTGTTCATTTCAATTAAAAGAACCTGATAATGCGGATAGTTTTAATTTTTTCCGGCCTTTTGCTTGTCATCTTTTCATATGCTCAGAGCTTTTCTGATGAATGTGAATATATCCCACCTGAAGAAGCCAATTATTGGTATTTTTCAAGTTTTGCAGGATTGGTTTTTACCAATTCTGTGAGTTATGATAATGCAAACACAGTGTTGTATTATAATCCTATTGAAAAAATAGGTGGTAGAAGCAGTTCAGTTATTTCTGATGAACTGGGCAACTTTAAATTTGTATCTAATGGTCAACAGGTATGGGGAAGTAATTTTGAACTTCTGCCTCATGGTAATGACCTTTTTGGAGATCCCAGTTGTACACAATCTTCAATATTTATACAAAATCCTGAAATTAAGAATATTTATTATCTATTTACAGTCGATTTCCCTTATGACCCATATTTTCATACTGTTTCTTACGGATTCAGATATTCTGAAATTGATTTAAATTTTAATCCACCCTATGGTGATGTCAAAAATTATAATATTCTTTTGCATGAAGATGTTGCTGAAAAACTAACGGCTGTCAGGCATAAGAATGAACGGGATGTTTGGGTTATTACACATGGCTATGATGTCTCTCTTAATGGAGAATGGGCTAATTGTTTTTATGTTTTTTTGGTGACACGGGATGGGGTGGATACGAATTTTATTACAAATCCAATCGGAAAAAGTTATGAAGGATCACTTGGTTTTCCTATACCAAATATTTCCACCGGCTATATGAAGTCATCACCAGATGGTAGTAAGATTGCGGTTGCAATTACTGGTCTTAACTCAGTCGAGATTTTTGATTTTAATAATGAAACAGGCGTACTTAGTAACTGTAAATCATCACCTGAAACTTTTAAAAATGCTTTTGGTATTGAATTCTCACCTGATAATTCTAAACTATATGTCAGTACGCTCGACTTTTCGCAGACTCTTATTGATTCAAGCCGGGTGTATCAACTGGATTTAAACAACACTGATATTTTTCAAAATCCTTATCAAATTATTGCTTCTCATTATGATAGTGCTTTTGGAGCTTTACAGTTAGGAAAAGATGGTAAAATTTATGTTGCCAGAACGAATTTGTCTTATCTGAGTGTGATCCAAAATCCTGATAGAATTGGCAATTGGTGCAATATTATTGAGAATGGTCAAGGATTAGGGGGAAGAAGCGGTTATATATGCCTTCCCAATTTTATGCAGAGCTACCTGGATATACCGGCTTTTACATATAAAAACAAGTGTTTTGGTGATACCACCATACTTACAGTTACCAATGACTCCAATATAGAGTCTCAGCTCTGGAATTTTGATGATCTGGGTTCCGGAAGTAGTAATACATCTTCTCTTTCCTCACCCGGACATGTTTTCAGCAATCCCGGACCATATAATGTTTTGCTAAGCGAATTCTATAAAGGTAAGTCGTTTCAAAGCAGCGAAAAGGTTGTCATTAATCCTTTGCCTGATATCGATTATTTGAACCCGGATACAGTCTTTTTATATCCTGGTGCAAAGTTCACCCTTCAGGGAGGTGCCGGTTATGATAAATATTTCTGGTATTACCAAAGTATGCAAAACCCAGCCGGAACTAATCAGCAGTTTATCGCTGCCGATACAGGTACATATTACCTGATGGTTGTGGATACCCTATGCTGTTATAATATTGACACTATTGTCATCATCCCCTCGGTGATTTTTGTCCCCAATGCCTTCACACCTAACGGAGATGGGTTAAATGAAGAATTTATGGCTATCTGTCTAAAAGAGGGCGGTATAAATGATTTTCATATGATGGTTTATAATCGATGGGGACAGCTTCTATTTGAAAGTCATGAAATTGATGAGGGATGGGATGGCACTCTTAATAACACATTATTACCCTCTGGTGTTTATATTTATAAGATCACCTATAAGGTTGAACTTGACTTTGGCGTATTTGATAATGTGGTGCTGAAGGGACCTTTAACCCTGTTACGATGAGCTTTACAGTTCATGAACCAGGAGTATAGTGCAAGGTTTGAGATAATCCGGCGAATACTATGAAAGATAAAAAAATGACGGACTACCAATGTAATTTATGTGGAATTTAAGAAGACTCTGCCTTTTACTATTCTCTATGTTAGTTTTTTATTCTGTGCCGGGACAGGTTCCGACAGTGCAGGACTGCCTCGGTGCCATACCGGTTTGTACTGAAATTTATTACAATGAACAATCCTATATCGGTTCAGGTAATTACCCTAACGAAATAAATCCTGACCAGCAGTGTCCATATAGCTGTATGGATGGAGAGAAAAATGATGTATGGTATATCATTACCGTTCAGAACTCCGGCCTTGTACGTTTCAAGATTACGCCCAATGATCCGAACGACGACTATGATTGGGCCGTTTTTTCCTTAAACGGCTTTGAATGCAGCGAGATATACAACAACGCTGTCCAGATGCAGGTTAGCTGCAATGCTTATGGCAACTATGGCTATAATGGGCCTACAGGTGCCAGCACCGCCTTGGGTGGTACCACCAATTGCCAGAACGGCGGCGTAACTAATCCCTGGAATATTGATATTCCAGTTAACACGGGTGAGACTTATGTCTTATGTGTCAGTAACTGGAGTCAGACACAGAATGGCTATACCCTTGATTTCACTCCTTCCACAGCATCCATTTTTGACAATATCAATCCTTATGTTTCTGCTTTTCAGGAAACGATAGGCTGTGCAGGTGTAACTATATTGTTTTTTGAGTTTTCGGAAAATGTGAAGTGCAGTACTGTCCAACCTTCAGATTTTCAGTTTACAAATGCATCAGGCAGCATTCAATATACCATAACCGACGTGGTTGGTGAAGCATGTGAACTTGGTGGCACACAGGAGAAGAAATATACCCTGGTATTTAATCCTCCCATTATTGATGGCGGTGATTATAAGCTTAAAATCATCGGATTGATTTCTGACTTGTGTGATAATAATGCACAATCCATAGAGTATGAATTTACCTTGATTCCGGGACTGCCTCCTGTTGACTTTAGCGGATTATATCCTTTCTGGTGTGTCAATGAAGAGCCTGATACATTATTTGGTGACTATTACCCTGAAACAGGGAACAGTACCTTTTCCGGCCCAGGCATCACTGACCTGGGTAATAATTCGGCTGTTTTTAATCCCGCAGAAGCCGGTGTGGGAGGACCTTTCCCGATAACCTATACCTATACCGATGCGGGTGGATGTTCTAACAGCATCAACAGGCTGGTGACCGTCAGAGGAACACCTGTCCAGTATCCGGTCGGTGGGGGAGGAATGTACTGTGAAGGTACTACCGGGCCGGAAGTATATCTCGATACGAACACATCCGAAGCTTATGTTAATTATGAATTGATCCTGAATGGCTTGCCCACAGGCCAGGTTGTCGTTGGAACGGGAATAGGAGGTATTAATTTTGGACCTCAGGATCTGCCTGGCATTTATACTGCTACTGCCAGCGGTAATTGTGGTAATTCAAATATGATCGGCTCTGTCGAAGTTTCTGTTGCTATCGTTCCCGAAGTTTACTCAGTGACAGGCGGCGGATATTATTGTGAAGATCAGGCTGGCGTGTCAGTTGACCTGAGCGCATCAGAAGTCGGCGTTACATATGAGCTTTTAATAAACGGGACTGCCGCCGGAACAATCATCCAGGGAACAGGCAGTCCGATCAGCTTCACCGGTGTGAAAATACCCGGCTGGTATGGTATTTATGGCTATACTGAAATATGTTCCGATACTATGTCAGGCACTGTAGAAGTAGACATTTTCCCTGTTCCCATTGCTAACGCTGGTGCTGATTTCTCAATACCTTATGGTATCTATACCACCCTAAACGGTACTGCAACAGGAGGTACAGGCACCTATACTTATCTCTGGGAACCTCCATCTCTGTTAATTGATCCTACACTTGCCAATCCCACTACTGTAAATTTGACAAGCACCACCATATTTACATTTAAAGTTACTGATGGCAACGTATGTATGGATATTGATGATGTGAAGGTGACGGTGACCGGAGGCCCGCTCGGTATTATTGTGACTGCTGGGGAAGAGGCGATTTGTGAAGGGGAAGGGACTCAGCTGCATGCCCTGGCTTCGGGTGGCTCCGGCAATTATACCTATTCCTGGGCTTCTGTTCCACCCGGATTCACCTCTGCAGATCCTGATCCGATGATCATTCCTTTAGTGACCACACAATATACCGTGACAGTCAATGACGGTTATAACACCTCTCAGGGCAGTGTGACTGTCACTGTGAAAATACTTCCTGCTGTTCAAGCCTCTGCCGATCAGACCAGCATACCTTATGGATCCTGGACAGTATTGCATGCACTGGCAGGTGGTGGAATTGGTCCCTATACATACCAGTGGACTCCTGCCAATTTTGTTTTAGATCCTTCTTCCCCTGATCCGGAAACACAACACCTGGAATATACTGTGCTCTTCACTGCAACAGTGACCGATCAGGGCACAGGGTGTGTCAACGATGCTTCAGTTACTGTTACAGTCTACGGTGGCCCACTCCAGATCGTCAGTGTGAATGCCAGCCCCGATGAGATGTGCAATACCGGAGCCGCAGTTCAGTTAATCGGCGTTGTTGCCGGAGGTACGGAAAACTATACTTATCAATGGACATCCAATCCATCAGGATTTAATGCCAGCATTTTAAATCCTGTGGTCTATCCCACACAATCCACAACGTATAACCTCGCCGTTAATGATGGCAATGTCACGGTCAATGGCAGCGTCGACGTCACTGTGCATGCTTTGCCTTCTGCCGGTGCCGGTGAGGATAAAACGATTCCCTATGGCACGTGGACCGTATTGAGCGGATTTGCCACCGGTGGATCGGGATTCTATCTCTGGAACTGGGAACCAGCTGATATGCTTGTTAATCCTTTGATACAAAATCCCCAGACCATCAATATGACAGAATCAAAGATATTTACATTGAGAGCAACAGATCAATATGGATGCTGGGATGAGGACCAGATCACTATCAATGTCGTCGGGGGTCCGCTGGGAGTGAATGCCTATGTTGAGCCAGAGGCTATTTGTCAGGGTGGTGAAACAATGCTGCATGCCCTTGCATTCGGCGGTGCTGAACTATATCAATATACATGGAAAGATAATAACGGCACGGTTTTCTCTCACAACATCAATGTATATGTTAGCCCTGAAATAACTGCCGTTTACACCATTGAAGTTTCTGACGGCTATAACCAGAGCAGCAATACTGTCACGGTCACTGTAAATCCTTTACCTGCTATTAATCTTGTACCACAAGGTTCAACAATTATTGGTGAAGATACGATTGCAGTCTGTGTTTATGATACCGTCATACTCGATGCAGGTAATCCAGGGTGTCAGTATGTATGGTCAGACCAGTCGTGGGGACCTACGCTGCAAGTGAGTACCACCGGTATCGGTTTTGATATACAGACACGGTGGGTCACAGTCACAAATACAACCACAGGTTGTACTAATACCGACACTATCACTATCCTTTTTGCATTTTCGGAATGTACCGGTATTACGGGGCCTGAAGAATATGTATTCATCAGCATTTATCCTAATCCAACCACCGGGGTATTTGTCGTTGAAGTCACCGGATTGTCAGACATATTTGAAATGGAAGTAAGCGATATTCAGGGAGATGTCGTCTGGAGACAGATAACATGTGACAAAAAGTATGTGAACGGAGAAAAATATATTATTCAAGTCGATTTATCGGGTTTTTCCAAAGGTGTATACCTGATAAAATTTGTCAGCAAAGAATGTCTTTATATCGGTAAACTGATTAAACAATAGAGTTTTATAATGTATTTGAATTAACCTGCCGGGATCAGACAGATTTGTGGCTCTTTGTGTTTCATTGTTGATCACGGGGAGCCATTCATATATGATTTCCGTGACATAGCGGCATCCCATGAAAGAAAACTTTGCACATATCATTGCGCTTGAGATGAATCTAAAAGCTTCACAGGTGGTGAACACCGTGAGGCTGCTCGACGAAGGAGCCACAGTTCCATTCATTGCCCGTTACCGGAAGGAGATGACAGGAAGCCTTGATGAGGTGATGATCATAAAAATAAGGGACAGGCTTCATCAGCTAAAGGAATTGGAAAAACGGCGCGAAACCGTCATCCATACGATCAGGGAGCAGGGAAATCTGACCGAAGAGCTGGAAAAGCAAATTCAGGATGCCTCTACCATGTCCGAACTTGAAGATATTTATCTTCCCTATAAACCAAAGCGAAAGACACGCGGCACTATCGCCAAAGCCCGCGGACTGGAGCCACTAGCGAAAATGATCATGGCCCAGATTTATGCCGACATTGATGTCAGAGCCTTGGCTTTTGTGGATGCCGAAAAGGATGTTCCTGCTGTTGATGATGCCATCAACGGCGCTCTGGATATCATCGCCGAATGGGTCAATGAACATAAAAGAACACGTGAGGAACTCCGGCAGTTATTTTTCCGTCAGTCTGTGATTAAATGTAAAGTCATTAAAGGTAAGGAAACCGAAGGGCAGAAATATCAGACCTATTTTGAACATGAAGAAGCCCTGGCTAAGTCACCCTCACACCGTATTTTGGCTATGTTAAGGGGTGAAAATGAAAAATTCCTTTCCGTTTCCATTTATCCTCCCGAAGATATGGCTATTTCGATCCTGGAAGGGATATTTGTAAAAAATAACAATCCTTCATCACTGTGGGTCAATCAGGCGCTGAGAGATAGTTATAAAAGGCTGCTGCAGCCCTCGCTTGAGACTGAAATGCGTAATTGGGCCAAGGACAGGGCTGATGAAAAAGCCATTAGCGTGTTTGCCGACAACCTACGGCAGCTTTTAATGGCTCCGCCACTTGGCCGGAAAAATATTCTCGCCATCGATCCGGGCTTTAAAACCGGATGCAAAGTGGTATGCCTGGATAATCAGGGTAACCTCGTGCATAATGAGACCATCTATCCTCATCCTCCTGTGCTTGAAACCAGAAGGGCTATGGGCAAAATAGAGACACTCGTCAATGCCTATGATATCGAAGCCATAGCTGTTGGCAATGGAACGGCAGGGCGTGAAACTGAGGATTTTATCAAGCAGATACGGTTTTCGAAAGATCTCATTGCCGTGATGGTGGACGAAAGCGGAGCGTCGGTTTATTCGGCTTCCGATATCGCCAGGGAGGAATTTCCCGATTACGATGTAACGGTCCGTGGTGCGGTATCAATTGGTCGCAGGCTCATGGATCCACTCGCAGAGTTAGTCAAAATCGATCCTCAATCGATAGGTGTGGGGCAATACCAGCATGATGTCAATCAACCTGCCCTCCAGCAAAGCCTCGAAGATACCGTGGTGAGTTGTGTGAACCAGGTAGGAGTGGAGGTGAATACAGCCAGTAAGGAAATTCTGACTTATGTCTCCGGTGTTGGCCCCTCACTCGCCAAAAACATCGTTGAACACCGGAAACAACACGGTGATTTTCATTCACGTGAAGAGTTGAAGAAGGTAACACGTTTCGGCGACAAGGCCTTCGAGCAGGCTGCAGGATTCCTCCGGATACACGATGCCATCAATCCCCTCGACCGCAGCGCTGTCCATCCTGAAAGCTATGATATCGTCCAACGTATGGCCGGAAGTGTCAATGCCACTGTCGAAGAGCTGATGAAAAATTCCGAACTCAGAACACGCATTGATATAGAGCAGTTTATAACTGAAACAACCGGCTTACCTACCCTTCATGATATAATGGATGAACTGGCCAAGCCGGGACGGGATCCAAGGAAGAAATTTGAGATGTTTGAATTTGATAAAAACATCCATACCATTGAAGATCTGATATCAGGGCAGGTTTTACCAGGCATTGTCACTAATATAACAGCATTTGGCATTTTCGTGGATATCGGCATCCATCAGGCGGGACTTGTACACATCAGCCAGCTTTCCGATCATTATGTCAAAGATCCCGGCCAGGTTGTAAAACTGCATCAGAAAGTAAACGTTAAAGTACTGGAAGTGGATAAGGAAAGAGGCCGGATACAACTGACGATGAAAGGTTTGGAGCAGAAACGGTATGCAAAATAATACAAAGTACAGAACGTTAGATTTGAGTATAATTAATCAATAACAGCTTCAAATGCGATTCAGGCAAATAATCTTATTTTATATTCTTACCGCCTACTGCCTACTGCCGACTGCCGACTATTCTACTGCCCAGGTCTTCAAGGCAGCTTTCATCGGTGGCTTCAACCTGTCGCAGGTGGATGGCGATGAGGTGTATGGATTTCATAAGGCTGGTTTAAATGCCGGCGCAGCTGTTATATGGCCATTCAGCGAACGGTTTGAGTTAACGATAGAAACTATCTTCAGCCAAAAGGGCTCTTACCAAAAACCACAGTTTAATGATTCGCTGAGTGGGGAATACAAGCTGAAACTCCAGTACCTTGAAGGGCCCATATTGTTTCATTATAATGATAAAGGCATTATTAGTTTTGGCCTTGGTCTGTCTTGGGGCCGGCTGATAGGTGTGGAGGAATATGAACATGGCAACCGGGTGACGACAACGACGCTTTTGAATGGCCCTTATAGCCTGAATGACTTCGATGCCATGGCAGATGTCAGATTCCGCATCTGGAAAAGGCTCAAGGGCAATGTGAGGTATACCTATTCTTTAGTGCCCATTCGCACAAGGGAGTTTCATCCACCAGGCAACGATCCCTGGACACGCTACCAGTACAACAACTTCTGGACGGTGAGGCTCATATATATCATCAACGAAAAGCAATCGGATCGGATAAGAAATAAGAACCGGGGGAAATAACCGGCAGCTATGAAAGACGCAGCGTACTGGAAACAAAAGTTAAAGATGATGCCCCATCCTGAAGGAGGGTATTACAAAGAAACATACCGGTCGGCAGAGGTGTTACCTGCCTCAGTTTTACCTAAAAGGTTTCGCGGCAGCCGCCGTTTTTCAACAGCCATCTACTTTTTACTCGAAAGTGGCGACATTTCACTGTTCCACCGCATTAAATCGGAGGAGATATGGCATTTTTATGAGGGCGCTCCGTTACATCTCCATTTGATCGATAAAGAGGGTAAGTATTCATCTGTCGTACTTGGCCATGACCCTGATAATGACGAGAGTCTGCAGGTGGTGGTTCCTGCTGAGACATGGCTGGGAGCAAAGGTCATAGGCGAAGGGACATATACCCTAACCGGATGCACTGTTTCCCCGGGATTTGACTTCAAGGATTTTGAATTGGGAGTGCGTAAGGAACTCATCCTATCTTATCCACAACATAGATCTGTGATCGAAGAGCTGACGAAGGCTTAAAGGATTTTCTACGGTATCAGGAATATTGAGGCCTTAAAAGTGACTTAGCTTCTCCAGATTAACAACAGAGCTTCATAGCCATGCTTCTTCCGATGACCTCGCATTTTTCAAGATCGGAAAAATCGGGAGAACCTTTAGCCTGCACAGATGGGGCTATGACCTCCCATTGGATTTTTTTGGCAAACTCTTCAATGGCTTTCACTCCGCCGCCACCCCATGTGGCTGAACCAAAGATACCCAGCAGCCGGTTTTTTATGCCGGTATTCAATATCTTGCTTAGCAGACCCTCCATAGGCGGGAAGATGACGCTATTATAAGCGCTGCTGCCAAGAATAACACCTTTGTAACGGAAAATGTCACTCAGGATATAGGATGCATGGGTTTTGGATGAGTCGTAGACCCGGATATCCCTGATGCCCTCTTCACAAAGTGCACGGGCAATAGTATCGGCCATTTTTTCGGTATGGCCATACATCGATCCGAAGACGATAACGACTCCTTTATCCGATTCAAAGCGGCTCCATTTTTCATACATGGCAACAATCCTGCTGACATCCTTGCGCCAAACAGGCCCGTGAGTAGGAGCGATGATTCTGATCTCCTTTCCCTCCAGGGATGACAAAGCGCGCTGTACCGGATTCCAGTATTTGCCTACGATATTCGAATAATAGCGTCGTATCTCATCTTCATAAAAGGCCATGTTCAGCTCTTCATCGGTAATGCCGCCATCCAGTGTTCCAAAACTTCCGAATGCATCGCCTGAGAACAATATCCTGTCTTTTTCATCATAGGTCATCATCGTTTCAGGCCAATGAAGCATAGGTGTGAGCATGAATGTGAGCCGGTATTCGCCGAGATCGAGAACAGGATTGTTTTCGATAGCGATGAGATGATCATTTATCCCATAATACTGGTTCAATATCTTGAAAGTCGTCTTATTGCCGACGATCCTGATGTCAGGATATCTGCTGACAACAGCCCTGATAGCTCCTGAATGGTCAGGCTCCAGGTGGTTGATGACCAGATAGTCCGGGCTCTCTTTCTCACCCAGAATCATTGCGGCCTTGTCCAAAAGCTCATTGGCTTTTCCTTCTTCAACAGTATCAATCAAAGCCGTTTTTTTATCTCTGATGATATAGGCGTTATATGAAACTCCCTTTTCAACAGGCCAGATATTTTCAAAAAGGTGTATACGCCTGTCATTGACGCCCACCCAGTATATATTTCCGATTAGGTGTATGGGTTTATACATAGGCTGCTGTCATTTTTGCTGTTGAGAGTAACTGATTGCTTTGCTAAGAAAGAACTGGGCGATAGGTCGTGACATGATGTCCAGCGAATCCGGCAAACGTTCAGGATGCCATTGAACAGAGAGTAGCGGCGATCTGTCAAGAGTATCTTTCCACTCAAAAGCTTCCATCATACCGTCCGTCGATAGTGCCGTTACTTTGAAAGGCGAAGCCAGTATGGCAACGGCTTGGTGATGGCTGCTGTTGACAATTGCAGATGACTGACCTGTGATGGCTTTGAGTATGGACCCATCGGAGATCGAAATGCTATGAAAGCATTTTATTTTGTCCTCACAGCGGTGCTGAACTGACATTGCGGGAAAGGAAGATATATCCGGCACGAGTGTGCCTCCCTGGTAAACATTAAGAATCTGATGACCACGGCATATCGCCAGGATGGGCATTTTTAACTCCATGGCTTTTTTGATAAGGGCAAGCTCCAACGTATCCCTGTTATCATCAATATCTTCACAGATTGCCCTTTTATCTGGTTGGCTATATTTAGCTGGATTCACATCACCTCCGCCAGAAAGTAAAAGGCCTGAACATTTTTCAAGGGTGCTGACAGCTTTATCTAATGTCATCTGCGATAAATCCATCCACATAATAGATGGATTATTCTTTTGCAGCCATTCCCCATATGCTTTATAATTCTCCTCCGGACCACCCTTTGAGATGGCGATAGTGATTTTGCCATCAACGGTGTTGCTGTTACAACCCTGCATAAAAAAATGTATAATACTGAAGCAGATTAGAACAAAAGACAATAATAGAGTTTTTAATGTTATGCGCATAAAGTGTTATTATTTATTGTTTTCGGGACAAAGTTATAGAAAAAGCAATTGCCGGTCAAAACAGAAGCGTCAATCCGGCCATGAAGTTTATACCTGCCTGAGGGAAATACCCATCCACATAAAGTTCACGCCCTTCATAATTATATTTATATATCCAGGCATTCGTTTCATAATCTGTATTGAAGATGTTATTGGCCATCAGTGTTATATTTATATTTCTGATTACCGGAGTAACAATACTGTAGTTTATTCTGAAATTATTGAGGAAATAAGGTTCCAGGATATGATTGTCGTTTGAGGTATTATCAATATATTGTTTTCCTATGTAAGTGGATTCCAGCGTCAGTGTCAGATTTTTAACAGGTTCATAGCGAAACAGGTTGTGAAAAATAATCTCTGGAGAAAATGAGAGATCTGTTGTGCCGTTATAAGTGCTGTCCTGCATGCCGCTATCCCAATTGTCAATGTATTCTGTGAAGTCATGGATCTTATTCCGGCTCAGAGTGATATTGGCATCCCACTCGAGGTTCTTCATAATCCTGGCACCAGCGGTGATTTCAGCGCCTATACGGTAGCTTTCCGGAACATTGACCATGATAGGATCCCCAACATTGTTTATTTCACCGGTTAACACAAGCTGATTTTTGTAGTTCATATAATATAAGTTAATCCCAAACTTTGCTTTTGACAGGGACAGGTCATAACCCAGCTCATAGTCGAACAGCTTTTCAGAAGCAGGGATATGACCGGGGTCGGCATCAAGATAATTTCTGCGGTTGGGTTCACGATGGGCTATGCCGAAGGAGAAATAGGCCTTGTGCCGGTCGCTGAACTCATACAATACACCGGTCTTGGGATTGAAAAAGTCAAAGTGTGGCTGCTGGTCAATGTTTGCCAAATTATCATGTGTTCCCTTTATGGAATAATCTATCATTCTAAGCTGCATGTCAGCAAAGAGATTGATTTTTTTCGCCAGTGTATATTCGGCTTTCAGATAGATATTACCATCACTCTTCCTGCCTATGTTTTTATAGTAAGGCCTGTCTTTATCTGTGATAAGGGCATCTTTTGCCCAGATGACAAATCCATAATGATCGCCATTATATGTACTCCATGCTCCGCCAAAAGTTAATTTTATGCGTTTGTGGTTATCATAAAGTAACGAGAATGTCATGCCGCTAAAGTCATTGTCAAGCCATTTCTGCCGTATTAGATCTGACCTGGTGACACCACTATCGGACACGAACACATCTTCACCATATTTTAACAACTTCTGATCTGTCATATAACTTTCATAATACCCTTTGCCTTTGGTATAATGCGCTGCAAGATTAACCAGAAAACATTTCCCAATCTCCTGCGACAGAAGCAGCTGAAAGTGATCCTGTTTATAATTGTCGGTTTGATTGTCGTAATATCTAACCTGGCCATTGTCATTAATATATTTACCCGCCGGATTGTACGTCCTGTTTGTGTCAAGGATATCAGAAGGTATGCCTTCCCATGCCTGGTAAGTTTTCTCGTCGCCTGAAAACACGTTGATCTTAAAAATGGTCTTGTTCCCATAGAAACCGCCAGAGACAAAATAGGACTTAAGGTCAGATGAAGCCCTGTCGATATAACCATCGGAGGATATTTTTGAAAGCCGGGCATTAAAAGTAAATTTATTTTTGAGGAGCCCTGTTCCGACCATTATGTTGTTTTTAAGCGTGTTGAATGATCCAAAGGTGCCATCAATGCGCGCATAGGGTTCAGTTTCCACCGTGGTCGTCTGTATGTTGACACTGGCGCCAAATGCTGCTGCTCCGTTTGTTGATGTACCAACCCCGCGTTGCACCTGAATATTATCTATTGAAGATGACAGTTCAGGTAAATCAACCCAGAACACATTCTGTGATTCAGGATCATTTAATGGTATACCGTTAATTGTGACATTTATCCTGGTCATGTCGGTACCGCGTATTTGCATGCTGGTATATCCGACTCCGTTACCAGCGTCTGAATTAATGGTCAGCGAAGGTGTGGAACTCAATATGTAGGGTAAATCCCTACCCAGGTTAATTTCATTAATAGCTTTTTTTGAGATGTTGGTATAGGTGTCAGGCGACTTCACATTGGCGCGGGTTGATTGGATGATAACGACATCCTCCATGATTGGGCTTGACTCTAGCGCTATATTCACTGTGAGCGTGTTCTGTAAATCTAATTTTTGTTCCAATGTAAGGTAGCCTACATAGGAAACAATTAACACATAACTTCCCTTTTTCAAATCGGTGAACCGGTAATGCCCTGTCGGATCAGAGACAGTGTTTTTAAATGTTTCCTTCAGGATTAAATGCGCACCTGATAGGCTTTCACCTGTTGCATTATCCGTTACAATCCCGGAAATTCCAAATTGGGCATAGCAGGCTAATGGAGCAAAAGCCAATACCCTCAATAGATAGGCAATCTTTTTCATGGTCTGACAATTATATTCGATTAATCAGGATCCGGCAGCCTCTGACACCGCCGTGTTAATCTACTTCCCTTCGCCGGCATTACCCGGATCAGGTTCAATGAGTATGTTCTCAGCCCGTGTTGCAGGGCACCCCCATTCTAGGAAAATAGCTGTACAAATTTAATCAAATTATGATATGAAAAGAACACTGAGGTCAATAAATTTTGGATTATAATGATGAGAAATGCAATGATAGGGGAGATCAAATATTGGAATGGCGGATTTGTCGATAATCACTGAATCGGAGGATGCACAGATACCATGATTCAGGTTTTTAATCAAAATATCCGGGGATTTGAGTAACAGAGCCTTACCTGAGATAGAATGATTTTGTACCATCGTCTCAATTCTATTAAAGATATCTGCACTTTGATTTACAGGTTCATCAACATAGAAAATTGCTTCTGCGACAGGTATGGATGCAATATATTGCATGATCAAATCCAGCACTTTATCAAGGATTTCAGGTTTGACGGATTTGCCGTGAGCTTCGGTGCAATCACGCAGTAAACCATCAGTACTGATGAAAACTGTTTGACCATTAATGTAGCTGACAATTGTGATAAGGACATTAAAGGCATCGATATGAAGCACTTTTTTTACTATATCGTGCTCATGAATCAGACGGGATTTTCTTTTGGCACTATTTCCTTTTGTTGTGATCCCCCTATAAAGTACGCTCCGTTGGATACTGCTGAGTGCATAGCGGTCACCGACGAGTTTGAGGATGGTTTTCTGGGGATATTTTTTCTCCAGCCATGAAACATAGTCAGCCGCAGCCGTTTTAAAGACATCGGTCAGCAGTACAGAGTTACTGGTATTCATGTTTACTTGAATAATCGGTTGAAGTTAGGAAGAATTTTCATGCACTTCTGTCTAGATCTTGTCGGTTATTTATAATTAGCTTAATATTCAGGATATTGCAAACTGTGATAGATTTTGTATTTTTGTCGATCAAGTAGTTAAAAATGAAAATCTGCATCATTGACGGTCCCAATCTTAACCTCACAGGCGTGAGAGAGAAACAGATATATGGCAGTGAATCCCTTGAAGATTATCTTCAAAACCTTAGAAAGGAATATTCTGACCTGATTATTGATTATTACCAGAGCAACATAGAAGGAGAGATCATCAATAAACTTCATGAGGCAGGTTTTTCATGTGATGGAATTATTCTGAATGCCGGAGGGTATACGCATACTTCAGTCGCTATTGCTGATGCAGTAAGGGCAGTGACGGCTCCCGTTGTAGAAGTTCATCTGTCGAACATTTTTGCCAGGGAGGATTTCAGGCATAAATCACTCATCGGACCTTATGCTGTGGGGATTATAGCCGGATTTGGTATGGATTCGTACAGATTGGCTATTGAAAGTTTCATTTCTATGTCTTTCAAAAACTATCACTATTGTCCGACTAAATTCTGATTTTCAATTGACCCTTATGTAACAGTCAGAAAATCAGATATAATTTGTTCATTTTTTGTTTTTTCAAAAGTAGACCTCCCCTCATGTCAAGGCAAATTTTAGCTGTACTAACCG